>DGNZ01000312.1 GCA_002389175.1 Rhodospirillaceae bacterium UBA4479
TTTGTTCCCAGGCGTGAGCCAAAATGCCGACCGAGCGTGACATGCAGAAAAATCCGCGCGCCAGTGGCCCCGGGAAGCCCAGTTCAGCATATACAACAGCCGTGGCGCCATCGATGTTCATATTGATTTCGCGGTTTTTACGGGCGCTGACCTGGCGTTCCATTTCCTGGGCGATGTCCATGATTTGCCCTGTCACCACGCCGTCGTCACGGGATTTCGCCACCAATTCCATCAAGCGCCCGGTGCGTGGGTCGACTTTGTGGAAACGATGCCCAAATCCAGGTATATACTTGCCGCCTGCCTCAAAAAATATATCCAAGCCCCGAGAAACAACCGTTGGCATATCATCGCCTGTCGCTTCTTGGTCGGCGATCATGGCTTGATACATCTCGACCGCTTGTTCGCCAGCGCCGCCGTGCACGTCGCCCAGCACATTCATGGCCGATGCCATCGCGTTGTTTAATCCAACGCCACAAGTGGCCGCCATGCGTGCAATCGCGATGCTTGGGGCTTGGGGACCATGGTCGACACCAGAAGAAAGGGCGAAATTAAAGAGTTCTTCTTCACCCTTGGATGGTAACTCACCTTTGAGCAACAGCCACGCCATGCCCGCAAAGCCGACATTTCCGATCAGTTCTTCGATGGGATACCCGTGGTAGCGCAAGTTGCCCGGCGACATTTCGGTGATATCGGTTTTCCACCAGTCGCGTACTTTTTTGTCGACGTCTTCGGTCATATCGCTTTGTCCTTTTGTAAGTCTTTGATGGCGGCAGCGTCATAGCCAAGTTCCGCCAGAATATCTTGTGTGTGTTGGCCCAATGTGGGCGGCGGGGCGTCCACGGCTGCGGGCTTCCCATCAACTTTGTAGCCGGTTCGAAGCAGGCTGATATCGCGATCAACACCAGGGGCATTTTCGAACGTGCCGATCATGCCGCGACCAGCGATTTGCGGATGGCTGAGGGTTTCAGGCACCGTCATGACACGCCCTGCGGGCACGCCCGCTTCGTTCAGAACCTGTTGCCAATCTGCGGCAGAACGCGTCACCAACACGGTTTCCAAAATATCCTTGAGGGCGAAACGATGATCGATCCGGGCTTGGCGCTCGGCAAAACGGGTATCAGTTTTAAGTTCCGGCATCCCGACCACATCGCACACGGCCTCGAATTGTTCTTGTTTGTTGGCGGCAATATTCAGCAGCCCTTCTCCCGTTTTAAACGTACCCGATGGGCTGGCGGTGAAGTTCTCGTTCCCCATGGGTTGTGGGACTTTGTCAGCCACCAGGTAATTCGACATGACCCAGCCCATGGTGGCCATCGTCGCTTCGAGCATCGAGATATCTAGAACGTGCGCTTTGCGATCCTTTTCTGCGAGTGCGGCAGCGATCGCAAATGCAGCCGTCATGCCGCCAACCGTATCGGCCACGGGATACCCGACGCGGTAAGGTGCCGTTTCGGGCGCGCCCGTGATACTCATGACGCCCGACATCCCTTGGACAATTTGATCGTACGCGGGCATTTCCTTGAGCGGGCCATCTTGGCCAAATCCTGAAATCGCGCAATAGATCAATTTTGGATTGTCTTGTTTCAAAACCTCGAACGGCAGCCCCAATCGGTCCATGACCCCAGGGCGGAAATTTTCCACAACAACATCGGCGGTCTTGACCAGTTTCCGAAATAGCGTTTTGCCGCGCTCGGTTTTCAAGTTGATGGTGATGGAGCGTTTGCCGGCATTTTGCGCCAGGAACGAGACACCCATTTTCTTTTGGTTCAGTTCAGGGTCTGCACCCAATTGTCGGGCCAGATCGCCAGAACCCGGGACCTCAACCTTGATAACGTCGGCGCCCATATGCGCCAATTGATGGCAGCAAAAGGGTCCGGCGAGGACGTTTGTCATATCGAGAACGCGAATGTGGGAAAGGGTGGTCATGGTGCAATATTTGACTAAATTGCACCCGATGGCGAGAGGCAATTCTTGATAAAACTGTCTACGGTCATTGCCCGCTTGCCGGATGCTCTGGCATACTTGGAGAAACTTCCAAGGAGTGAGGAACACATCATGTCATATACATTGGATCAATTTGCTGCTGACTGCCGGGACGCCCTGAAAAACAATCCAGGGCCAGGCGGTATTGAACACGTCCGTCAGTATGTGGAAAAAGCGCTGAAAGACGAAGCGCTGGTCGCAAAGTATCTACCCGAAGATGCCGACAAAGAGCGCCGGGTCCTGTATGAAGATCCGGAATTGAAATTCTGCATCTGTGCGCACGTCTATAACGGCCCCAAAGATGGCTTCCCGCATGATCATGGGCCGACCTGGGCCATTTACGGTCAGGCCGTCGGCGAAACTGAAATGACCGACTGGCAAATCGTTAAACCTTTAGATGGTGACGAGCCTGCACTGGCCGAGCAAACACGGAGTTACAAGCTGGTGCCGGGTGATGCCCATGTCTACCAAGTGGGCGATGTACATGCGCCGCTTCGAAATGGGCCAACGCGTCTGATCCGCATCGAAGGCCAGAACACAGACCATATATCGCGCACACCGATCAAAGCCGCCTAAGGCCGGGGTTTGATTGATGGCCAAGTCCATCCAAGCTTGGTTGGACACGCCACCCGGCGAAATTGGTGTTTCCAAATGGTTCAGTATCGATCAGGCCCGCGTCGATGCCTTTGCGGAGGTGACGGAGCATACGCATTGGCTGCACACCGATCCTGAGCGGGCAGCATCCGAAGGCGGATATCCAGGCACGTTGGCGCACGGATTTCTGATCGTCAGCCTGATCAACAAAGCCATCGATAGCGCCGACCTGCGACCGTCGGACAGTCCTTATGCGCTGAATTACGGTGTGGATAAGCTGCGGTTTTTAAAACCCATGCCCATCGGTAATGGCTTTAGCATTCGGGATCGAATCCATTTGATCGAGGTCGAAATGCGCGACGCAGGTTTGTTCACGCGAACGAAACATGCGTTTGAGATTGAGGGCGTTGAAGGCCCTGCCGTCGTCGCAGAATATTTGGCAGTATGGGTGCCAGAAGCCTAAGCGCTTTTCGATGCCCACCGGAATAACCGCCCATCGATGGCGGCTAGGCCTGCGCCAATGAGTGCAATCCCGATTATGTGGCGAAGTTCTAACACCTCGTTCAAAAAACCAATGCCGAGAAATATCGCGCTGACAGGGACCAAGAACGTGACCAGCATCAGGTTCGTGGCGCCCGCCGTTTCCAAAATTTTGAAATATAAAATATAGGCCAAGGCGGTCGATAACCCTGCGAGCGCGACCAGCGATAAAATGATGTCGATGCCCGGCATCGGTAACGTCCAGGGTTGATCGACCATCAACATGATCGGCAGTAAC
Organism: Rhodospirillaceae bacterium UBA4479; assembly: GCA_002389175.1. Classification (GTDB taxonomy): domain Bacteria; phylum Pseudomonadota; class Alphaproteobacteria; order Rhodospirillales; family Casp-alpha2; genus UBA4479. Next base: position 3,356 of record DGNZ01000312.1, read on the forward strand.
ATCAGGCTTGATGCAGTCACTTGTCCGGTGGCTGTGGCGATCGGCGAGATGCCCATGGCCCGAAATCGGCGACCGAATATCCCGGCGAATGAATAGGAAATCGCGGCGCCCAGTATCGCTACCTGTGCGATCACATCGGTGCCAAGCGATGCCACAGCCTCGCCGCCAATCATTCCGGCAACCCCGACGATACCCAAAACAACCCCGATAAATCTGAGTGGCGTGAGTTTTTCATCGGTCGTCAGCATGTGCGCGATGACAACGGCAAACAGCGGCGTCGTCGCATTCAGGATCGACGCCACACCGGATGCGATATGGGATTGCCCCCATACGATCAACAGAAACGGCACGGCATTATTTAAAAAACCCATGACAAGGAATGCGCCCCAAACGGTCATCCCCATAGGAATGGGGGTGCCGCGTATTCGCATCACAATCATCAATATGATCGCGGCCAACCCAACCCGGGTGACCACAATGGTCAGCGTCGGTAAATCGTTGACGGCAACACCCACAAAGAAAAAAGACCCACCCCATAATACGGACAGGCTGATAATCATGGCCCATTCGGCGGACGTCATGGATGTATTGATGGCGGGTTTGGACACAAAGATGGCTTTCAAACAATGAACTCGGTGCATCTCTAGCGCGTCTGGGTCAGGGGTGCATTCCGTTTCTTGTGAATATCAGTTGGCGGCGTTGACCCGGATGGTGACTTCCTAAATGCTGATACCAGAGTGAGCATAGAGGGAGAGATGCCATGGCGGACAATCAGGCGACACAATCAATTCAGTCGCGGACAGCGGCATTTTGTATAACATTCGGCCTGGAGATTCCCATCATGCTGGCCCCCATGGCGGGGGCGTGCCCGCCCGCGCTGTCCATTGCGGTGGCCAAGGCAGGCGGCATGGGGGCGTGTGGATGTTTACTGATGGGGCCTGATGCAATCCAGTCCTGGGCATCCGAAGTTCGCGCTGCGACCAACGGCGCATTTCAGTTAAATTTATGGATACCGGACCCGACCCCGACCCGTGATGAAGCGCACGAAGCCAACATCCGGACATTCTTGGAATCGTGGGGGCCGGAAGTAGAAGCGGGTGCAGGGGACGTCACGCCGCCTGATTTTGATGCCCAGTGCGATGCGATGCTGGCGGCGGGACCATCCGTCATTTCATCGATCATGGGCGTGTATTCAGCTGATCTGGTTCAGCGCATGAAAGATCAGGGCATCAAGTGGATCGCCACCGTCACAACAGTGGCCGAGGCCCGCGCTGCGGTCGAGGCTGGCGCCGATGCCGTTGTCGCCCAAGGGATGGAAGCGGGGGGGCATCGGGGTGCCTTTGATCCGGATTACGCCGAACGCAGCATGGTGGGTTTGTTTGCGCTGGTGCCTGCAATTTGTGATGCGGTTGATGTTCCTGTGATTGCCACAGGCGGGATTGCCGATGCGCGGGGTGTGGCGGCTGCAATGATGCTGGGTGCATCGGCAGTTCAGGTCGGCACCGGGTTCCTGCGCAGTCCACAATCCGATATAGCCGAGGTGTGGCGTGCGCGCTTGGCGGAAACTGCACCCGAAGATACAGCTGTGACACGGGCTTTTTCAGGGCGCCCGGGCAGGGCACTTGCGACAGATTATGTGCGTGCTGCGAACAGTTCGGAGACACCAGACCCCGCACCGTATCCGATCCAGCGAGGTCTAACGGGGCCGATGCGTGCGGATGCGGCAACACATAATGATATCGAACGCATGCAAGCGTGGGCAGGGCAATCGGCTGGATTGGGTGACGACATCGACGCCAACGAAAAAGCCCAACGTCTATGGACTGATGCGCAAAATCTGATGGGACTGAATTAGGTGTCAGTCTGATGTTTCAGCGCGGCGACTTCGGCTTCTAGTTCTTCGATGCGGGCGTTCATCGCATTGACCACAGGGGCGATCTCTGCCTCTGACCACATCTGCGGGATATGCTGCGGGCAGTTGGAATCCCAGGCTTCGATGGTGAATACAATCGCGCGTTCGGGGCGCCCGTTATAATCGGTATCAACAAGACTGTTGAGTAATGCGTCGTCGTCTTCAATGTATTCGGCGCGACCCCAGATTTTAATGCGGCGCTTGTTGCGATAATCCATCAAGAAAATAAACGCCCGTGGATTGTCCGTTAGGTTCCCAAGGGTGATGTACTGTTTGTTGCCAACAAAATCAGCAAACGCTAATCGACGGTCATCCAAGACTTTTAAGAAACCAGCTTTGCCACCGCGATGTTGAATATACGGATACCCGTCAGAACTGACAGTGCCCAGATAAAACGATTCCCGCGCCGCGATAAAATCGCGCAAGCTGTCATCGACGGTGTTACGCCAGCCACTGCGTTCTTCCATCTTTTGATACCCGGTGCGTGAACCGCGATTTTCTTGTTCATTTTTAACGCTGGGTGTGAAAGCGATGTCGCTGACAAAAGGGTGTTCATCTTGGGACGTCATGGAGGCTATCCTCTCGCAATCTTGGCGCATGGCGCTACGTGCTATGCGTAAGCTAACCCTCGTTTCGCATGATAGCGACCGACAATTGGTTCAAAGTGTTGTGATACGTTGGATGAAGCGAATGCGTGTGTGCCGGTCCGGAACTATGCAGCTTTTGATGTTGGCATGACACGGTTCCGTCCTGACGCTTTGGCGCGATAAAGCATTTCATCGGCGGTTTTGATCAGCGTGTCACGATTCATTGTTTGATCGAACTGGGATAAACCTGCGCTGACGGTGATTTGGACCTTCTTACCCTGATACTCAAACATCTGTGATTCTATAATCTGTCTTATGTCCTCTACCAGTGTTTGCGCTGCCGTGATATCGCAGTTTTGAAGCAGCAACATGAACTCTTCACCGCCCCAGCGGCAAAAGACATCCGACTCTCGAATTCGGTCTTTCGTACACGCGACCAAGTCTTTGAGAACCTCGTCACCGATCAAATGACCAAACGTGTCATTCACCGCTTTGAAATGATCGATATCAAGTATCGCAATCGTAAATGGCTCGTCCTTTTTGCGCTTGGCCTCGGCCAGGGTTTGTTCAAGGACGACATCAAATGCACGACGGTTGAGCGCCCCTGTCAGCGCATCGTGCGTCGCCAGGTTTTCCAAACGGCTTTGATAATTCTTTAAGATCAAATGCGCGAAAATCAACACGATCGCGGTCAGCAGCAACGTGACAAAAATATTTCCAAGCAGAGTCATATAGATTGGCTCGTGCACGGAATCGGTCGTTTGCTCAACGATCAGCCGCCATCCGACGTTTTCGATCAGCCGACTGTTTAGAAATACCGTTTCGCCATTTCGCAAAAACTCTACCGAGGCCGTGTCTGATGATAGAATGGTATTTGCAAATTCTGACAATCCGTCGATTTGATGAATGGATGTTTGCCATACAAAGTCGCGGCCACTGAGCACGACTTTCCCAGACCCATCCACAAAATATAATGTGCGCTGATACCGCGCCGCTGTCTTTTCTAGGAGTTTTTGCGCCGTATCAAATGCGATGCCGACACCTGTTACACCGATAAACTGACGGTCATCATTGAGTACCCTGTGTGTCTGACGTCAGCGCCCATGGG
>DGNZ01000209.1:0-2586 GCA_002389175.1 Rhodospirillaceae bacterium UBA4479
GCCAGCATGCCGGTCTTCATCGCGTTATGTGATCCCTTGATTCGGGGCACGTTGACGAATCCAGCGGAACAGCCGATCAGGCAGCCACCGGGGAATGCCAGTTTAGGTACCGACTGCAAGCCGCCCTCGTTGATGGCGCGTGCGCCATAAGCAACACGGCGGCCCCCTTCGAGCATTTTGCGAACCTCGGGGTGGGTTTTGAAGCGCTGCATTTCATCATACGGCGACAGGTGCGGGTTTTCGTAGTCCAGTGTGGTCACAAAACCGATGGCGATTTGGTTGTTTTCTTGGTGATAAATAAAGCCACCGCCGACAATGTCATCTAGCGGCCAGCCCTGGGTGTGAATGACTTTGCCTTCTGAGTGGTTTTCTTCGGGCACATCCCATAATTCCTTGATGCCGATGCCGTACGTTTGCGGCTGGCGGCCTTCGCCAAGATTAAATGTGTCCATCAATGTTTTTGACAGATGTCCGCGGCACCCTTCGGCAAAGAAGGTGTATTTGGCGTGGAGTTCCATACCGGGTTCGAAATTCGGGCCTTGGCTGCCATCGCGCTCGCGGCCCATATCGCCGGTCGCGATGCCTTTGACGGAACCATCATCGTTGAACAACACTTCGGCGGCGGCAAAACCCGGATAAACCTCGACGCCCATGGCTTCGGCCTGTTCGCCCAACCAGCGCACCAGGTTTCCAAGCGACAGCGTATTACAGCCGTTGTTGCTCAATATCGGGGGCATCATGAAATGCGGCAATGCGGATTTGCCGGTCTCGGTCAGGACCCAATGCTGGTTATCGGTGACGGGCACGNNNCCTTTTTCTTTCCAATCGGGGAACAGTTCGTTCATCGCAATCGGATCGACCACGGCACCGGATAAAATGTGTGCGCCGACTTCGGATGCCTTTTCGACCACACAGACCATCAATTCGTGGTCGTTTTCCTGGGCCAGTTGCATCAGGCGGATGGCGGCGGAAAGCCCCGATGGGCCTGCGCCCACGATCACGACGTCGACCTCCATGCTTTCGCGTTCTACGGCTTCGGTTTCAGTGGCGTCGGTCATTGTACGTTCCTCTAAAAAAGCGCTTAGGTATTATTATGACCTTCTTATCATGGGCAAAACGACGATTCACGAGCGAAATCCGACGNNAATTGTCGGTGAAACCGTCATATAATATGTGGTTCGCCCTTACTTGATCCGGCTTGAGCGGTGTGTGAGGTTGATGACGGAGAGATCAGATGGATAATCACGCCGTTCTACAATGGCATATTGATATGGGATGCGACGAGTGCGTTGCCGACGAGCCGATCAATCGGTTCGAGACATCGGCACAAGCTGCCGTTGCGTCCGCATCTGTTGTTTCGGATCACGCGGCCCCCGCTGGTGGGTCAGCAGCGGCATCCCCAACAGCCCCGACGTCTTCTCCGCAAATGCCAGCGACCACGCGCGGCAGCAAAACCAGCGCCGCCGAGATCGATAGCCAACTCCAGATTAGCAACGCCCGCCAGGCGGCCGAAAACGCGCAAACGATTGATGACCTGCGCACCGCGATTGAGGCATTCGATGGCTGTGCGCTGAAAAAAACCGCAACGAACCTGGTCCTTTGTGATGGTCCCGCCGATGCGCGGTTGATGCTGGTCGGTGAAGCGCCAGGTGCCGAGGAGGATCGCCAAGGCGTACCGTTTGTGGGGCCAAGTGGTGTGCTGCTGAATGCGATGCTCGATAGTATAGGGATTCCCCGCGAACAGGTGATGATTTCCAATTCTGTGTTTTGGCGACCGCCGGGTAACCGTACACCGACAACACAGGAAACCGTTGTTTGCCGACCATTTATCGAACGCCTGATCGAAATTGTGCATCCCGACGTTTTGGTGTGTGTGGGCGCGCCGTCAGCACACAATCTGTTGGGCGAGTCCCAGGGGATCAGCCGACTGCGGGGTAAATGGTACACCTATCAAACGCCTAAATTATCAGCCCCGATTAATGCCACCGCGATGTTTCATCCGGCATATTTGCTCCGCACCCCGATTAAGAAACGTGATGCCTGGCATGATTTGTTGATGATCAAGCGAAAGTTGGCAGACAAGTAGCACGTGAAATGACCAAACATTTATTCGCAACTCATGATGAACTTGCTTTGTTCGATATGGTCGACGCACCGATGTGGGTGTTCGATATCGAGAGTCATTGCATGTGGTGGGGGAACGTCGCCGCATTAAAATTTTGGAACTGCGACAGCGTAGACGCGTTGATTGCCAAGGATTATTCAGACGATAGCAACACCGTCAAAATACGGTTGCGACAAACCGTGGCCAACATGAAGCCCGGTGAATCAACACGGGACAGTTGGACATTGTATCCGCATGACGTGCCAACCCCCATTGATCTCCGCTTTACATATTTACTGATCGGGCCCGAGCGCCGCGATGCGCTGCTGATCGAAACAATCCCGCCAAGTGAGGTCACATACGAAGAAAACGATCGCCGCTTGGTTGAGGCGGTGCGTCATTCGTCGATCATGATCCGGTATTTTTCATTAGACGGCGCGTTGCGGTTCGCCAATCCGGCAGCCATCGACGTCTTTGACGAT
>DGNZ01000209.1:2599-4774 GCA_002389175.1 Rhodospirillaceae bacterium UBA4479
TCATACGCGATTTGCCCGATCCTGCCGATGCGTTTGCGGTGTGTCTGGCGCGCCCGTCGTTGGCGACCGATATGTTCGCAAAATGCATCGATGACGGTGCGGTTTCAGGAGAATTCGAAGTGCGCACGGTGGGCGGGACCCGCTGGCACCGGATCGAACTTCGCCACGTCATCGACCCTGAAATGGGTGATCGATGCATATTGGCCGTCGAAGAAGATGTGACGTCCATCAAACACGCCGAGACAGCGGCCGCGATGTCAGAACGAATGCTCTACGATGCCATTGAAAGTCTCTCAGTCGGCTTCATCATGCTCGACAGTGATCAGCGTGTTGTGCTGGTAAACAATAAATACCGCGAACTTCACAGAAATATTGGCGGTGAAGTGACGCTTGGAATGCCCTTTGAGGAACTGTTGAGCATATCGACGCACAGTAAGTTTGTGCTTGGCCAAGACGGTGGTGAACGGCTGACCAGCGTCGGGTTTATAGGCTTTATTATTGTGATGAGCTTCGTCGACATTCAGTTTCATGGCTTAGAGCCTGAGTCGATTGGCGCGATGTTCGATCGCATCCATAACTCGATCATCTTCGATCAACGTTTGCTGTGGGTATTCCCGCTGATTTATTTGGCGATAAAGGGCGGTGGGCCGATTTCAGTCGATGCGCTGATCCTACGCCGTTTTAGTGGCCAAGCGAGATAAGCACCACCGACGTCATCACAATCCCGACGGCGATGAAAATCCGTACCGTCACGCGTTCGCGGCGAAACACAATAATGCTCATCAGCATCGAAAATATGGGTGCAGAGGCGACGATGGGCACGACGGTGATCATCTCGCCGTACAGCAACGCAGTGTTCAAACAGATCAGCGCGATGCCATAAATACAGCCGGCACTCATAAACAAATAAGGGCCGGCTCCACTGAAATTGATGGGTTTGCGTTCACCCTTGGCAGCCCACAGCGTGAACGTGATGACGAACGACACGCTGGCCCCGATCATTGCGGCGAAATACGGGTCCGGCACTTCGACCATGCCGATCTTGGTGATGCCGTGCCCGACAGACCGAATGAATGCGGCCCCGATCGGTAGCGCCAAGGCCCAAAGCGGAAACGTTGTCGGCGCGGCTTTGTCTTTTAAGGATAGGGATACAATCGCCATGATGATGCCGATGGTGCCAATGATGATCTGCCAGGTGAGCATCTCGTCCAACAACAATACGCCAATCGCGGCAGCAAACAGCGGGGATGTGGAACTCAGTGTCGTGGTCAGCGTTGGCCCGATATGGCGCAATGCGGCAACCGCCAAGTTCGCGGAAATCGCCGGGCGGATCAGCCCGATCATCGCGAATAAAAGAACTGCCGTTGTGAAAAAATAATCAACGTTCAGTAACCACGGCGCCAACATCCAATAAAATGCAGCATTTGCCGCAATCGATACCATGGTCCCGGTCCGCGCATCCATGGTTTGCAGGCCGATGCTTTGAACTTGCCCGCCAAGTGCGAACAAAAATGCGCACGTCAGAGCTAAAACAACGGGTGGAAATGCATCCAGCACGGGGGCTCCTTGGCGGAATCAACAAGGCGTGAAAAATATCTCGCTTGATGTTGTGCGTTTTATGCGCATATCCGTCAATAAGGGGCGATCATGTCTGATCGATAAAATTTTACGAATTGGGGAGAAAATGGAATGTCCGAACCACGTATAGCCGTGATCGTTGGTGCTGGTGCTGGTCTCAGCGCATCTGTCGCTCGTGCTGCGTCGGCCGATGGGATGATGCCAATCTTGGCGGCGCGCAATCCAGAAAAACTGAATGTCTTAGAAGCCATCACCGGCGGTGTTGCCAAGGCGTGTGATGCATCGAATCCCGAAGATGTGGCAGCCTTGTTTGATTGGGTCACATCGACCCACGGCGTGCCCGAATTGGTGGTCTACAACCCATCCGCACGGGTCCGTGGCCCGGTTGCCGATTTGGATCCCGAAGCTGTTCAAAAAGCGATTATGATCACAGCTTTTGGTGGGTTTTTGGTCGGCCAAGCGGCTGCAAAGGCGATGCTGCCTCGCGGTTCAGGCACCATCTTGTTCACGGGCGCATCGGCCAGCGTAAAGGGCTATGTGAATTCATCATGCTTTGCCATGGGCAAATTCGCACTGCGTGGTTTGGCACAAAGTATG
>DGNZ01000371.1 GCA_002389175.1 Rhodospirillaceae bacterium UBA4479
ATTTTCACGCTCCAGCCGTTCCCATGTGATGTTATCAAATGACCGCATGGTCAACTTCATTTCGGCGAAGACATCTTCGGGTCCATTATAAGTCCAATTAAGCCCCAAGCGATTGGCGATCTCTTGAATGATCCACCAATCTTGTTGTGCATCGCCAGGCAATGCCACAACAGGGCGAGCGATTTGAACTTGGCGGTTTGTATTTGTGAATGTGCCTGTTTTTTCAGGGAATGCTGACGCGGGCAGAACGACGTCAGCATGCCATGCTGTTTCGGTCAAAAATATATCTTGAACAACTAAATGGTCGAGCTTGGCAAGTGCATCACGCGCGTGCTGAACATCAGGGTCAGACATGGCTGGGTTTTCACCCATAACGTACATGCCGTTGATGTCGCCATCCAAGATCGCGCGCATGATTTCAACGACGGTCAGGCCTTTTTTATCGTTAAGCTCTGTGCCCCAGAGTTCTTCGTAAGTCTCGCGTATATTGCTAACTTCGACGGATTTGTAATCTGGGAACACCATTGGAATCAGACCAGCGTCTGATGCACCCTGGACATTGTTCTGACCTCGGAGCGGATGTAACCCGGTTCCAGGGCGCCCGATTTGTCCTGTGATCGTTGCAAGGGTAATTAAAGAGCGAGCATTGTCGGTGCCGTGGACGTGTTGAGAAATACCCATGCCCCAGAAAATCAGAGACCGTTCGGACTTGGCATAAATCCGCGCAACACTTCGAATGGTGGACGCGTCAATGCCGCATACAGGTGCCATGTCTTCAGGTGAGAACGATTTCGTTTTTTCGACGATGCGCTCATAGCCTTCCGTCATGGCCTGGATGTATTGTGTATCCACCAAGTCTTCTTCGATGATTGTATGGATCATGGCATTCAATAATGCGACGTCGCTGCCCGCTTTGAATTGCAATGTGTAATCTGCATGACGGCTCAGGCCTTGACCACGTGGGTCAATAATAATCAGTTTTGCACCGTTTTTCGCCGCTTGTTTCAAATATGTCGCTGCGACGGGATGGTTCTGTGTTGGACGTGCACCAATCACAATGATGCAGTCTGAATCCTCTGCTGCCGTGAAGGGGGCCGTAACAGCGCCAGAATTAATGCCTTCCATCAGGGCAGCGACACTCGACGCATGACACAATCGGGTACAGTGGTCGACGTTGTTGGTTCCAAAGCCTTGGCGAACAAGCTTTTGAACTAAATATGCTTCTTCGTTTGAGCCCTTTGCAGATCCAAATCCGGCAAGGGCATTCGGTTCTTTTTCCTCAAGGATTTTCTTAAAGCCAGCGGCTGTGCGATCTAGCGCTTCTTCCCAAGTGGCTTCACGGAAATGAGTCCATGGATTTTTTGGATCGACGCTATCGTGTCCGTCTTTCGGGGCCTCATCTTTTCGAATAAGCGGGACCGTCAAACGTTCAGGATGATCGATATAATCGAACCCAAAGCGACCTTTGACGCATAGGCGATTTTCGTTGGCGGGGCCATCGCGTCCTTCGACATATTGGATTTTATCATCTTTAACATGGAACGTGGTTTGGCACCCAACACCACAAAACGGGCAAAGGCTGTCAACGCTGCGATCTGCATCACCAAGATACACTTGATTTTTGTCTACTCGGTTTGCTGCCATCAATGCGCCTGTCGGGCAGGCTTGAACACATTCGCCACACGCCACGCATGTGCTTTCGCCCATGGGATCGTCCAGATCGAACACGATCTTGGCATCTGCGCCACGGAACGCCATGCCGATGACGTCATTTACTTGAACTTCGCGACATGCCCGAACACACAAATTGCAATGTATGCAGGCATCCAGATTGACGGCCATCGCTTGATGGCTGCTATCCGTAGCGGGAACATGGTCTGTATCGCGTGGGAACCGTGACCCGGCCAATTCCATTTTGTCTGCCCAGTGCCATAGCAACGAGCCACTGTCGTGCGCGTCCGCGCGTGATGGCTGATCAGCTAACAGCAATTCGACGACCATCTTGCGAGCTTTCGCTGCTCGCTCAGTGTTAGTGGAAACGACCATGCCTTCGGTGGGTTCTCTACGGCAGGACGGAGCTAATACACGTTCGCCTTCAATTTCGACCATGCAGGCCCGGCAGTTTGCATCAGGCCGGTACCCTGGCGCGTCGCGATGGCATAAGTGAGGGATTGTATTACCGTGGCGTTTCGCGATTTCCCAAATAGTTTCGCCTTCAGTCGCTTCGATATTTTGGCCATCTAATTTGAATGCAATTTTGTTGGTCATTTCACGTCCTTTGCGAAAAACCTAATCGCACTCAATACGGGATTTGGGGCCGCTTGACCAAGGCCGCAGATTGATGCGTCAGTCATGGCCGTTGCCAATTCATCGATCAGATCTTTGTCCCACTCTGGCGCATCAATCAGCTTGATCATTTTTTCACAACCCACACGGCATGGCGTGCATTGGCCGCAGCTTTCGTCTTCAAAAAATTGTAGAAGATTTCGGCAAATCGCCCGTACATCGTCTTGTTCAGAAAACACCACAACGGCGCTTGATCCGATGAAACATCCGTAGTCAGTCAACGTCCCGAAATCTAATGGCAGATCACCCTTGTCAGCTGGCAGCAATCCACCCGACGCCCCCCCTGGCAAATACGCATAGAAGGTGTGGCCGTCTTTCATCCCACCACAGTGATCATTGATCAGTTGTTGAACGGTTACACCGGCAGGGGCTAATTTCACCCCTGGTTTATTGACACGACCTGAAACTGAATAAAAATGCGGCCGTCCTGCATCTTCGTACCAGCCTGCATCGTGTGACAGGATTTCTGGAATCCAGTACATCGTTTCAACATTGTTGATCAACGTGGGATGACCCCACAATCCCGCTTGTGCGGGGAATGGTGGGCGATTGCGGGGCAGGCCACGCTTGCCTTCTATGCTTTCAAGCATCGCGGACTCTTCGCCGCAGATATAGGCACCGGCACCACGTCGCAGGTGCAGTTCGATGCCGCCCGTTAAACCCTCAGCTTGAAGGGCGGCGATCTCTCGCATCAGAATTTCACGTGAAGCGGGGTATTCATCGCGTAAATAAATATAGATGGCATCGGCATCCACGGCCCATGCCGCGATCAACGCGCCTTCTAAAACCCGATGGGGATCTGTCTCAAAACAAAAACGGTCTTTGAATGTACCAGGCTCCCCCTCGTCAGCATTGATGGCGACCAAACGTGGTTTTGGCGTCCCTTCCAGGAAACCCCATTTACGTCCGGTTGGGAAACCAGCACCGCCAAGACCGCGTAAGCCAGATGCATCAATGGCTGCACAGACGTCTTCGCGGCTGATTTTTTCAGATAGGCATTTTTCGAGAACGCTGTATCCACCGCCATCAAGGTACGTCGACAAACCAGCATATTCGGGGATGGCCTGGCGCACGTCGCCAGCTTCCACGGCGGCGGTTACTGTCGCGGGGGTCGCGTTGACGATCTGATTTTGCTTAACAACGGCACAGGGGGCTTTGTCACATGCACCGACACACGGCGCATGGATAACACGTACATCATCGCCCAGACCGTCCTTGAGTGCTTGGGTCAAATCGTTGGCGCCCATCATTTCGCATGTGATGCCGTCACATACGCGAACAGTGAGCGGCGGCGGTGGGGTCTCTCCTTCTTTGACGACATCAAAGTGATGATAGAACGTTGCAACCTCATAGACTTCGGTTTGTGATAATTTCATCTCATCGGCCAACGCAGTTAAGTGGGCCGCAGAAATATGGCCGTACGTGTCTTGGATCAGATGTAAGTGTTCAATCAATAAATCCCGACGGCGCGGTCGGTTGATCAGTAACGAGCGGATATCCGCAATCGCACTGTCTTCCAGCTGCCGACCCTTTGGAAAATACGGGGTTTTCGGTGAACCTTTACGCGCAGAAAATGAAGAAGCCATTGTTTTTAGCCCATCTTTGTCGATTGACGCTCATCATGGCACCCTAACCATGAATTGATTAATTCACGGCTTGGCGCGCCCGTAAAGGATGATATCGTATCCAAAATAGTCGTAGATGACGCTGGCCTATTTCAACTATCACAGGGACGCCTATGCGTATCTTGGATGCGCCACTGTCGGACAAAGGGTGTCTAAAATATGAGTGAATCACTTCGTCTTTCACAACTTGTGTGTTCTCGGCTCTGCCATGACCTCGTTGGCGCTGCGGGTGCGACCAATGCTGGATTAGAAATATTGGCCGAAATCGGCGAAATGGATGACAGCGCGCTGGAACTTGCGACGTCAAGTGGCCACGAAATGACACGCAGGCTGGCATTCTTTCGGGTCGCGTTCGGGGCTGGTGGCGCAGGGAACGATGGCGCTGAAATCCCGACT
>DGNZ01000054.1 GCA_002389175.1 Rhodospirillaceae bacterium UBA4479
GGCGATTGTCAGGTCATCCAAAACCGCCATGAAGGCTGTCGTCGCCTCCTGCATTTTGCGCGACAGGATGCATATGCCTATTAATGGGCAGGTGTTCTTTTTGGGATTGAAGCATTCGACGACGTCCAGCGGTCCTTCTGTGATCCGCACAACCTCACCAACGATAATCTCTTCTGGCGGGCGAGCCAGACGGAAGCCACCGTTGCGACCACGCATAGTTTCCAGATATCCGGCTTTCCCCAGCTCATGCACGATCTTCATGATGTGTGGACGCGACAAATTGTGGATCTGTGCCACGTCATCAATCCGCACAAGGTTAGGAGACTTGAGTGCGGCAAGTTGTAGAGAGCGCATCGCATAATTAGTGTAGCTGGTCAGTTTCATGGGTGCATCCTGTTGTCGCATTAAAAGGTATATCCAAACTATTGCTTTTGTAAAGAGGCTGCGCTAAATAGCTTAAAAGAACTATTGCAAATATAGGAAATAAGCGATGACAATCAGAATCGGCGATACTGCCCCCGACTTTAAAGCAGATACGACAACGGGCCCGATGAGCTTCCACGATTGGATCGGCGATGATTGGGTCTTCTTTTTCAGCCATCCGGCTGACTTCACCCCCGTTTGCACAACCGAAATGGGCCGTACGTCGCAGCTGTCGGAACAATTCTCCAGTCGCGGTGTGAAACCTATCGGCCTGTCCACAGATACCGTGGCGGAGCATGTCAAATGGATCGACGATGTGAACGACACCCAGAACACCGACCTCCGGTTCCCGATTGTCGCGGATGCGGATCTGACCATAGCCAAGCAGTACGACATGATTCACCCAAGCGAGAGCGAAACCGCCGCTGTGCGTTCGGTATTCATTATCGACCCGGATAAAAAAATCCGTCTGACAATGACCTACCCGATGAGTGTCGGACGCAATTTTGATGAAATCCTGCGTGTTATTGATGCCCTACAAACAGGCGACAAGCACAAAATCGCGACGCCTGCTGATTGGGTCCCGGGACAAGAGGTGATCATCCCGCCATCCGTTTCAGACGCAGATGCAAAGGTCGCTTTCCCGCAGGGCTTTGAAACACTTCGCCCCTACCTGCGCAAAGTCAAAATTTAAACGAAACCGAAACTAAGACTGGAAAAAAAATGACTAAACTTACGGTCCTCGCCACCATCGCTATCCTTACCCCATTTACGGCTTCTGCAGAAAACACTCCAGGATCGCACTTCATCGAAAACTGGGATCTGGATGAAAACGGCACGGTTTCGCTTGAAGAAATCACGGAACGCCGCGGAGATATATTTTTCATGTTCGACCAAGATGAAAACGGCAGCTTAGATTTCGAAGAGTATGTGCTGTTTGATGAGACACGCGCGGCGGATATGGAAAACAACGCGGGCGGAGGCCACGGACAAGGTGGAGGGCGCATGCAAGAAGGTTTGACTTTTCGCTTCAATGACATAAACGATGATGGCGAAGTTTCAAAAGCAGAATTCTTGGAGCGATCTGTAGCATGGGTCACAATGGTTGATCACGATGGCGACAGTGCAATTACAGCCGCTGACTTTGGTTCGCGCAGCAATTAATAATGCTGAAAGGTGTCCCGAAGTTATGCCGGGGTACCAACTTTATAAAAAGGCAAACTCATGTTTGATGGCTTCACAGCAGAGACACTAGCCCGAATACAGTTCGCATTCACCGTGTCCTTCCACATTATCTTTCCCGCGTTCTCCATCGGACTAGCAAGCTATCTTGCCGTTCTCAACGGGCTTTGGCTGAGGACGCGCGATGAAACGTATCTGACGCTGTTCACATATTGGAAAAAGATATTTGCCGTGGCCTTCGGCATGGGCGTCGTCTCAGGCATCGTCATGTCGTATCAGTTTGGTACCAACTGGTCGGTGTTCTCGGATAAAACCGGGCCAGTTCTGGGCCCACTTATGGCCTATGAAGTCCTGTCTGCATTCTTCCTTGAAGCAGGGTTCCTCGGCATTATGTTGTTCGGGCGCGAACGCGTGGGCGACAAACTGCATATGTTTGCAACCGCCATGGTGGCGTTTGGCACGCTGATGTCGGCCACATGGATCCTATCCGTGAACTCTTGGATGCAAACCCCTGCTGGTTACAGCATCAATGAGCTGGGGCAATTCGTACCCGAGGATTGGTGGCAGATCGTCTTTAACCCATCTTTCCCGTACCGCCTAACCCACATGGTACTGGCCGCGTACCTGACAACCGCCTTGGTCGTTGGCGGCGTGGGCGGTTTGCACCTGCTGCGCAACCGCAAAGACGCCCATGCGCGCCGCAGTTTTTCAATGTCGATGTGGATGTTAATCGTCGTGACACCTTTGCAAATTTTTGCGGGCGACATGCACGGGATTAACACGCTTGAACATCAGCCTGCCAAGGTGATGGCCATGGAGGGGCACTATGACAGTCACCCTGACGGCGCGCCCTTGATCCTGTTCGGCATTCCAAACTCGGAAGAAAAGCGGGTCGATTATGCGATTCAAATTCCGTACCTGTCGAGCATGATCCTCAAGCACCATTGGGACGCCCCGTTAGACGGTCTGGATACCATACCAGACGACGAAGAACCACCTGTGGCGATCGTGTTCTGGAGTTTCCGCGTTATGGTTGGCCTAGGCTTTGCGATGCTTGGACTTGGAGCATGGGCAGCATGGCGACGTTTTCGCGGGCGGCTTTATGATACGCCATTGCTGCACCGCGCAGCGATTATGATGGGGCCGATGGGATTTGTCGCAGTTCTTGCAGGCTGGATCACTACCGAGGTTGGCCGCCAGCCGTTCACTGTTTACGGCGTGCTCCGGACCTCTGACAGTTTGGCACCTGTTGCCGCACCAGCAGTGGCCGCCTCATTGATCGCCTTTATCATCGTTTACTTTTTCATCTTTGGCGCAGGCACAGTCTACTTGCTTCGTATGATGAACAAAACGCCGGCAACATCAAAGCTGGGTCTACGCGACGGGCCGATCCGCACCGCGGGCATCACTCCGATTGCGCAAACCAACCCAGACGCCATTCCCGGCGAATAGGAGCAAAGCAATGTTTGAACTTTCTTTTATCTGGGCGGGCATCATCGCCTTTGCTGTGCTGACCTACGTAATCCTCGACGGATTCGATTTGGGCGTTGGTATCTTATTCCCGCTTGCTGATGGCGAGCGAGAGAAGGCCACCATGATGAATTCAATCGCGCCCATCTGGGATGGGAATGAAACGTGGTTGGTTCTGGGTGGCGGCGGCTTGTTCGCAGTTTTTCCACTGGCCTACGCCATCATCATGCCTGCACTTTATATGCCGATTATCCTGATGCTGCTTGCCTTGATCTTTCGGGGTGTGGCGTTTGAATATCGTTGGCGCACCGAGCATGGAAAATACATCTGGGATGCCGCGTTCTTTGGTGGATCCATCGTCGCAGCCTTCATGCAAGGCATAGCACTTGGCGCATTGGTGCAAGGCATAGAAGTTGCGAACCGCGCCTATGCTGGTGGCTGGTGGGACTGGCTGAGCGTTTTCTCATTATTGACGGGCGTCGCGGTTGTTGTCGGATACGCCTTGTTGGGAGCGACGTGGATCATCCTCAAGACCGAGAACGCGCTGCAACGCCGCATGCAAAGCTATGCGTGGTATCTGGGCGCTGGCACATTGGCCTTCATCGGCGTTGTCAGCATCCTGACGCCGTTCCAAGACCCCGAGTATTTCCAGCGTTGGCTGAACCTTCCCGGAAGCATCTTCAGCGTGATCATGCCCGGTGCTGTTCTTGCAGCCGCTTGGGCACTATTCACAGGCCTGAATGCGAGTAAAGACGCCCAGCCCTTCATCGCAGCGCTGAGCATCTTTGTTCTGTGTTTCATTGGTATCGGAATTAGCTTTTACCCCAACATTATCCCACCAAGCCTGACCATCGCCGAAGCCGCAGCGCCAGATGAAAGCCTGCGTTTTGCGCTTATTGGGACAGTCATTCTTGTGCCGATGATCCTTGCCTACACCGCCTACGCGTACTGGGTATTTCGCGGAAAGATCGACCCAGAAGAAGGATACCACTGATGCAAATCACACGTTTTAGTAAGATCGGTTGGTTCATCGCAATCTGGGTTGCCAGCGTCTCGGCACTCGGGATCGTCGCATATGGAATCAGGTTGGCTATCCATAGTTGAAGATTCACCGGGGTGCTGTCATGGGTGGACGGTTCCTTTTACGCAAGGGCTAATTTGGGTGCTGTCAGACGAATGAGAACTCGCATCAGATTGCTCGCGCAGCCTGAACCTA
>DGNZ01000286.1 GCA_002389175.1 Rhodospirillaceae bacterium UBA4479
CAACCGCGCGCCACAGGTAATGCGTCTCGCCGTTGATCCGAACGAACACTTCATCCAGGTGCCAGCGCCAATTCGAATACGAACGATTGTGAACCCGGCGTTTCCGGATCTCCGCAGCGAACATCGGGCCGAAGCGGTTCCACCAAAAGCGCACCGTCTCGTGGCAGATGTCGATGCCGCGTTCGAACAGCAGGTCCTCGACCTGGCGCAGCGAAAGTGGGTAGCGCACATACATCATCACCGTCAGGCGAATGATCTCGGGCGACGAGTTGAAATAACGGAACGGATTTTTCATCCGCGGAGGCTACGGACTGGCCTCGCCAGCCTCAAGCCAATTTGGTCTGACAGTGCCTTTGGAGAAAATGCAACAGATTCCGTGGTCAAGGTGCTTGTTGTTTATGCTGGCGCTGACGGGTCACAAACGGTTCTTCCAGCCAGTGAATAGATTAGAACCCATTGTAATCGGCGGCTTGACGGCCCCTTAGCTTGACCTCTCAACCCTATCGAGGGTCGGAGCTGGATCAAAGTTGAGATCACTCATTAGAAACTCCGGTGTCTCCGGCAACGCAATCCTGAAATCGTCCAGGTGTTCGACTTCCGCTTGGATGCCGTTGCCGGCGGCTCCAAGTACATGTCCGCCCAGGTTTCGGTCATCGCTGATAAAATGAAGATGCCATCCAGTCACGCCAACTGCCTTCACATACTGTGGCGTCCAGAACCCAACCATGGTTCCGGTAATTTCATTGGAGTGGAACTCTCCCTGTCGGGATGCAGCTTGGACGAGCGTTCCATCTTTCCCAACCTTGCAAGCAGCCCGGTTGTGTAGATGCGAAAACGTTCCACATAGACGAACAGCGTAAAAGAGATTGTCGCTCCCAAGCAGTTCGTCCAACTGCGCACAAAGCGCTCCGATCGTTGCAAAAGGCCGGAGCGTGATTGTTATCTCGGGATTGAAATGTGTAACCAGCGCAAAGGGAGACAGCGATGATCCCTCCTCTACATGCACACTCCCGTCGCTGCGCACCCTGTAAAAAACCCCGTCGAGGGCAATCATCTCGCCGTCGAGATCTGCATACGTCCCCAGACCAAAGTTTCCGTGCTCGCGCAGTGTCTCTACAGAGACCACGCCATCGAGGACCCCTTCCACCAGTGCCCCCGACGTCGATACCTGAAACAGGGTTCCATGTTCGAGTTGCAGCGTATCAGCGAGTGAGCGTGATACGAGATGACCTATTGTTTCGCCGTTCTCCGACGCAACTTCGTTGATCGCATCCCAAAGGGATTGCGAAATATCACAAGCAAGACGCGGCATGGGTAGACTTTGCAAAGTTGCGAAAAGGCGACTCGAATAACATGAAGAATGAACGGTTGGCGAGCGAAGTGATCACGCACGAAAAAATGATATCACTTTTGATAAACGCCCCGGCAGGTTGTTTAAAAGATCGAATGCATCTCCATTCTGTCAGCTGGCTCCTATCCCAAAGGTGCCAAGCTACATATTCACAATGAATTTGAAATCTTTTGACCATTTAGAGATCTGCGATCAAAAATTTTTATTGTAAAGGTAATTCGCAAGAGGAAAAAAATGTCTAATCGGTTGAAATTCTTTTGTTTTCTCGCGCTATCATTGACTGTTGGAATGGTGGTTTTTGGCCCCTCAGAAGCCGCAGACAGGAATGGCTGGGGGGTGGTGTACAACAAATCAGACTGCGGGAACCCGCCTGACTATTACAACGTGCGCCGGTATTCGTTCGGTGGCGACGGTCCTGGCTCGGCATGTGGTTTTTGGAGTCTGACAGAAAACCAACGGAAGGCCATCTGGAGTAACGGCGATCATAACTGGTCTCAGGAAGACATCGGCAGCTGAATTTACAATAACATCGGAAAACCTGCAGAAGAAATTGCTCAGCTTGCTAGAGCGCATGCACGTCAGATATGCCGCGCCGCACTCCCGGCCATTCTCAAGCAAGCAACAAGCGCAGATTGCAAGTCAACAGCAGCGAAATTCGAGGCAGAGTGTAATGTCGAGCTTGATCTGGAAACAGAGGGTGCCGCCGCAGCAGCATGTGCAGCAGGAATGACCGCTATCCTCGAAGAGTGCAAAGCGACAGCTAAAGGCATATCGGATCTGGTCAAACCGGTAACGAAATTGGCATGTGATGCGATTTGATATCTACTGCCAGTGTAACGCGAACCAGTCTCCAAATTGACGGACAATGTCCGCTTCAAGCAGCCGAGCGCAGCAAATATTAGTCTGGATGCGCTTCTCGCGCATAGCTGCCCAAACAATTTGCGCGTGAAGAGCCTGATCCAAGCGAAAGACATAACCGTATCCAAGTGTAATGATCTGGAGAATTAAAATGGCCTCCAAATATCGCGCTTTTGAGGAACCTAATCGGCATCTCTTTCGCAACATATCATTCAGCGTAAAGGCTTGTGTCCGAGTGCACGCACTCAAAGGGGAATCGAACGGCACCCTAGGACAACGCAAGGGGCGTACAGATAAAATAGTGCCGGATTCAAGGCACTTTTGTATCTCGACAATAAACAATTCTTCGATCTGATCTGCTTTTCTTGAAAGACAAATACTGGAGATTGCAACCATGCGCTTGGGATATTTCACAATGCCGGTTCATCCGTTGAACCGAGACTACCCAACTACTTTGGAGGAAGACAGGCAGACCATCATTCTGTGTGACAAGCTAGGGTTTCATGATGCATTTGTTGGAGAACATCTCACCGACAGCGCGGAGAACATCACCAACTCGATGATTTTCCAGGCGACCCTCATTCACGCCACTGAAAACATTAAGCTCGCGACTGGCACGACAAACCTGTCGCACATGCACCCCGTTCTCGTAGCTACGCACGCGGCGATGTTTGACAATATGTCGCGTGGCAGATTTATCCTCGGCATCAGCCCGGGCGCTTTGCGATCTGACGCCGAAGCCCTTGGCATTCTCGATGCAGACCGAAATCAGCTTTTCGCCGAAGCGATCGATGTGATCCTTGAGATCTGGGAAGGTAAAACGCCTTACGACATCGACCTTCCAGGGAACCGCTTCAAGGTCTCCACCTCGCAAACGCGATATCTTGATGTTGGATACGGTATCATGCCGAAGCCGTTCCAGAAACCGCGCCCAGAAATCGTTGGGACAGTCGTAGCTCCTTTCTCTAAAGGGGTTATTGCAATGGGAGAGCGTGATTTCCACCCGCTTTCAGCGAACTTCCTGATGCCCAAATGGGCCGCTACTCATTGGGGAAACTACGCGCAGGGTAAGTCAAATGTAGGAATTGATGCAGACACTTCAGATTGGCGTATTGCGCGCACCATATTTGTTGCCGATGACGATTCCACAGCAAAATCCTACGGTAAGGACGATGCAAATAGTCCTTACAGGTTTTATTACAGCCAGATTCTCAAAAAGATGGTCCGTGGAAACCGACAAGCCGTCTTCAAACATAATAAGGACGAACCTGATGATGCTGTAACGCTCGACCGAGTTTTAGATGACCTTGTGATTTGTGGCACGGTCAATGACGTAGTGGATCAAATACTCGCCCTCCGGGAAATCACAGGAGATTTTGGCGAACTCGTTTATGCCGGTATGGACTGGGTTGACGAACACCTTACGAAACGTTCGCTACAGCTGATGGCAGAAGAGGTAATGCCTCGTGTCAATGCAGCAATCGCGTCAGAAAAAGCGGCGGCCGAGTAACTAGCGGACCAAGTTGTAAATTCGGGAGCTGGCATCTGGACTTCTGCGAAAGTGGGCTGATGTTCGATAATTGATTCATTGACCGAACAACGGTGATATCACGTTAACGCGAATCAGCCTCCGAAATTCTGCATTATGCAGGTCTAACATCGCAGTTTGGCAACACTCGGACAGCGCGTCGGGGCAGATGTCGAGATGGCGGTCGAGATCCAAGTGGTTGAAGATCGTAGCCTGTCATTTTGGCGCAGTGAACACTAGAAAGGCAAAATCAAATGAAATTGCATCACGCCGCTCTCTGCGTTTCTGACATCAGGCAAGCCGTCGATTGGTATGTTCAGAACCTCAATGCCAACATTGCCTATCAAGACGAGACCTGGGCCCTTCTGGATATCGAAAACACGTCAATCGCTCTCGTGTTGCCATCACAGCATCCTCCACACCTGGCATTTGAAACGCAGGACGCAAAGAAATACGGAAAGCTGACCCCGCATCGCGATGGGACGGCGAGTGTTTACGTTAAAGACCCCTTTGGAAACACGGTCGAATTTCTCAAAACTGTGGCCTCCTGAGGCTGTAGGCCTGAACAGCATCGCGGCAGGGCTCAGCGAGGATACATTCATTGAATGAGAGTCCATCGGCGTCATTCAAAGGTCACAAACACAAGCACGCAATGCGATCGGCACCCATGACCGCCGTATGGTGTTCCATCGAGCCTGTCGTTCCAGACCTTTGTAGGGCAATATTAGTTCACGCAAAGATCAATGAAGTCAAAACAGCTCATCGCCTATGACATCAGAAACCGATATTCCCACGCCGTCGCGTGAAGCCGGTTTGTCTCAACTCTCAGCGTTCCTGCCGTATGCAGGAAACGACTACGCACGTCTTCGTAATGTCGACTACGGTCCCCGCGAAAACACTCAGGTCTCAAATCTTTCGCCGTGGATACGTCATAGACTGATCAACGAGCAGGAAGTGGTTGCAGCCACTGTCTCGGTTCACGGAACTCGTGGCGCTGAAAAGTTCATCCAGGAAGTCTGCTGGCGCACCTATTGGAAAGGCTGGCTTGAACAACACCCATCGGTCTGGCGCGACTACAACACTGCTCTCGAAGAGCACATCGAAGAGGTCACAAACACACCCGAACTCGCACATAGGCTGGAAGCAGCGACAAGCGGCTCCACCGGAATAGAGTGCTTCGACTTCTGGTCGCGAGAACTGATCGATACCGGATATCTGCACAACCACGCCCGGATGTGGTTTGCAAGCATCTGGATCTTTACGCTCAAACTGCCCTGGGAACTGGGCGCAGACTTTTTCCTCCGTCATCTGATCGATGGCGATGCCGCCTCCAATACGCTTTCCTGGCGTTGGGTGGCCGGGCTTCAAACACGCGGCAAGACGTATCTCGCCCGTCCCGACAACATCATGCGATATACCGGCAACCGCTTTGCGCCGCCGGTTGGACTCGCACAGCAAGAAATTGCGATTCAGGCTCCCCCGCCTCCACAGCTGCGGCCGCTTAAATTTGAACCGCAAAACCGCCCAAATGAAGACGCCGGTCTTTTGCTTTGCGAAGAGGACCTGAACCCGGAGTTTCTCAGCGAACGAGGCTGGCACTTCTCGACCGCAATGGCAGTGCAGGCAACAGCTAACCGTTCGATTTTGCCAACTGCGCCTCATGTAATCCGCTTTGCACGAGGTTCGTTGGAGGATGCGCTTTCACGGTCCGGCACCGCAGAAGTAGAGGAGAACATCCCGACCCGGGACTATGCGGCGCAGATCAAGGGATGGGCACAGAGACATAAGCTCAGTGTTGTGGTTTTACCTTATCTTCCTGTTGGTCCAACGGCGGATGCTCTGGCCGCTGTCTGGCCCACCCTGAAACAAGCAGGAATTCGCGTTCGTATGCCTGTACGGGATTGGGACCGACTGGCATGGCCGGCATGCGAGGGCAGCTTTTTCAAGTTCTGGAATAAGACCGGCAAGGATCTCGCCAATGTAAACATTGGTATAAGTCTATCGATACCGCGCTCAAACAGAAGACCCTCGACCTGACGCAGTGATAGCCGTTAACGAACATATGTCATCTCTATCTGGCGGATCACTCCGGGCGAAGAGTTGAAATAGGGGAACGGATTTCTCAACTGCAAAGGGACGGAACGAGTCCACTCGACTCTAGCCAATTCGGTCTGACAGTGGCGAGTACAGCAGCGCGGTCAGTTTGAACTCGGACTCCACGGCCAGCTGGCCGCAGGGCATTGTCACATTAACAGGAGGCGGGCGCGAGAATTCGTGTCAGCTGCTTTTCAAACCTCTGCGGCCGCTGTTTTCCAAACGTTGAATGCATCGGTCCGTAACCGTTTGAATGTGGACCTATTGAGTAAATGACGTTGAATATAAAAATTATTGTATGTGGCGGAGTGGACGTTCAGAAATCGCTGGGCAGAGCCTGGTGATTTGAACCGCTGCTGTTTGCGCTCTCTTCGTCGCACTGGCTGATGCGAATTTTCGGCACGATTGTTCGCCCGCTTGTTATCGATGTGCTCAGCGGTCAAGCCGAGGGCTCGAATGGCGACGTGGTAGGACCTGAGTTTATCGGTCACTAGCCGCGTTGGCGGCCATCCCTGTTTCTTCAGCAGTTTCCGCATCAGTTTCAATGCTGCCTTCGCGTTCCGCCTGGATTGCACGAGAAAATCGAGGACCTCGCCTTCATTGTCGACGGCTCGCCACAACCAGTGACGCTGCCCTCGAATGACGATGACCATCTCATCTAGATGCCAATAGTCGCTGGCCGTTGGTCGCATTTGGCGCAGGTTTCGAGCGATCGGCGCACCAAATTTCATGAACCAGCGCCGTACGCTCTCGTAGGAAATATCCAGGCCCCGCTCCGCAAGCAGATCCTCCACATCTCGATAGCTCAAAGTGAACCGGGAATAGAGCCATACGGCGTGACGAATGATATCCGGGGGAAATCGATGGCGGGCAAAGCAGATCTTATCCATCTCGACAGGCTACTGCAGATATCCGTATGCGTCCTTCCTGTTAACGTGACAATGCCGTCAAAACTCCCTCTTTCTCTCGAAGGTGAACC
>DGNZ01000419.1 GCA_002389175.1 Rhodospirillaceae bacterium UBA4479
CATCGCGTATTTGACTGGCAATGGAAAGTTGAATGGTGAGGCAACGCCGTTAACAATGGTGGACACTTTTCGTTTCATTCACCCATATGAGACAACTGTCGGTACTTTTAACGGATTTAAAGGGCATGCGAGTGGACCAAAGATCGACTACATCTTCGCCTCTGCGGAGTTTCATACACTCAATGCTGCGATTGTAAGAACCAGCAGGGAAGGGCGCACGCCTTCCGATCATTTTCCGGTGACTGCGCACCTTCGTTTTAAGGCGACAAATTAGCTTGCAATCGCGAAGCCTCCGAAGCCAAATGTCATCTTGAGTGTATGGATGGTTGACGGTTTTAGCTTCTGCGACCTGGAAGCCTGTAGCTTGTGCTGCGTCCTTTGCGGGGGTTCTGAATGAAAATGGCTCTGGCCTTTAATTCCTGAATGTCGCGTAGGGCTGTATCATTCGAGCATTTGGCCAGTTTGGCATATTTTGAAGTGGTCATGAAGATCAAATAGAAATCAGATAACAGAATGAAGAGCTTGGCGATATCATGCGGAACAGAACTGGCAGCGTTTTAATTGGAACTTCAATTTTGTTGCTGTGTGCTACCGCGCTGGCGTTCACCATAAGTACGCACTCCAAGGAAGTGCCGTGGTTCAAACTGCCAAAGGCGCGCAAGGCGCTGACTGTTGAAGCAGCTCAAGTCCGGGCTGAATTGGCCGGCTTGCCGGATTTTAACGAAACCAGACAGCTGGATACTTACGGTTTCCACGGCGATTATCTGCCAGTCATAGACGGAATGCCGGAATCACCGCGGTGGTCCGCAGAGGTGACTTGGTCCTCTATTGCGAAAGTCGAACAAGTGGTGTTGGTTCCGGCGATTGATCCCCGGCAGGGCACGCTACATGGCTACGGTTTCCCACGCCGTTTCCGCGTATCCAAGCAATTCAAGGACGGAACCTGCGAAACGGTGGCAGAGTGGATGGATGAGGATTGCCCCGATCCGACCCATGTTCCTTTGCGGATCGATATTCCCGCGCCTCAGTGTGCCTCAATCCGAATTGACGTGTATCGTGGTGCGGTCGAGGGCGGTCGGGAGTTTTTTGCTCTGGGCGAGGTTTTCTGTATAATAGAGAAGGATATTTGGAGGGCCCTAAAAATTGTAGCTGAGCCCTCGTTTGAATCGCGGCCTTATTGGAGCAAGGACTATCTGGCTGATCAAAAGACCGGTTTGGGAATGGCGCTTGGTTTAGCGCGCGGAAACCAGGAGGAGGAGGCCAATAACGCGTTTTCGGTAACCTTCGAGCAACCTCCAAAGGAAGATTGTCTGATCGAGCTTGATTTGGGGAGTGAGCAGTGGATGGGATGGCTCACGCTGTTTCCCGCAACGCCGCCGAGCGGGAGCATTGTTCCTGGCTATGGTTTCCCGGGAAAGATTGAGGTTTTCGGCGCTCAGGAAGTTGATGGAAGGACGTCATGGATACCGATTCATAAGGCAGAATGGACGGGTGGAAATCCCGGCGACAATCCTGTTCGCATTCCTCTATTTGCCTTTAAGGGACGCTGGCTGCGCTTGAAGGTCAGTGGTTTTGCGGAACGTAACGGTCACAAGATTTTGGCATTGAGCGAAGCAAGCATCAGCATGCGTGAACAGGCACATCCAGTGAAGGCAATCCGCCTTCATGGGTTTCCAGAGGAGGCCGAACGGCTTGCTGGCTTCCTGGCGGATGGGCTTGCCAGCGGTCGACCGGTATTGCAGATGATTGAATGGTTGAATTTGATTGAGCGACAGAGCCGGTTGAAGCATCGGCTTGATGAAATCGTAACGCTCGATGCCGAAATGGAGTTGCGTTGGGCAAAAGGAAAGGGGCGCGCGATTATTGCGTCGGCAACACTGGCTCTGCTGCTTTTGCTTATATGGGCAGTGCATCGCCAGCTCAGCCTGCAACGACTCAAGTTACGTATTGCACACGAGCGCAGCCAGACCGAGTTCGAACAGATGAAGTTGCGATTGTTCAGCCAGATATCTCATGAACTCCGAACCCCGCTGACTGTTATTCCTGTGCCCATTGAGCGGGCGATGAAGGAGGTCGGCGAAGGGAAGCTAAAGACGTATCTGGGAGTGGCGCTCAAGAATGTGTACGAGTTGCAGCAACTCGTTGAGCAAATCCTGGATTTGCGCCGAATTCAGGATGGGCAAATGAAGGTCAACCCCGTGGAGGTGGAGCTGGTGGTTCATATTAGCTCGATCATTGATTCCATGCGCCCGCTGGCCGAAGAGAAAGGAATCGAACTGTCATTTGAGCCCGTAGAAGAGAGTCTGTTGGCGCGCATAGATCCTCAGGCACTGAAGCGCATGCTCGGCAATTTGATCAGCAATGCGATCAAATTCACGCCATCCGCCGGGCGGGTAGTTGTTGGTTTCTCTACGGTCCGTCATGCGCTTATTTTTTTCGTAGAAGACACGGGGCCTGGCATTGCCGCCGAGGACCTTCCGCATATTTTCGACCAGCATTATCGCGGTCAATCGTCGTCCGCGCGACAGACGATTGGCTCCGGTCTCGGTCTGGCACTGGTTCACGAAGTGGCTGAGCTACTGGGTGGTCGGGTGGCGGTTGTCAGTCCGATTGCCGATGGGCAAGGCTCCAGATTTACAGTAGAAATACCCCTGCTAAAAGGTGACAAACAATAAGCGAACAAACAGCGGACATGGAAACGATTCTGGTCGTAGAAGATAACGAGGATCTACGGCTGGTGCTTCAGACTGAACTCGAAGATGACTATGAAGTGTTGCTGGCAAAAGATGGCCGTGAGGGCTTGGAGCTGGCGGTGCTGCATGTCCCCGATTTGGTGATTACGGATATCATGATGCCCGTCATGTTCGGGCTGGAGTTGTGCAAAGAGCTCAAGACCAACGAAGTGACCAACCATATTCCGGTCGTGATGCTGACCGCCCGCAGCAAAGAGGATGAGCAGATCGAAGGACTGGAGCACGGAGCGAACGATTACATCAGTAAGCCCTTTTCCGTTCCGATTTTGAAAATGCGCGTGCGCAACCTGCTGGAGTCCCGCCGCAACTACCGCAACCGGATTTTGCAGCAGGTCGATGCAACCGGTGGCATTGAGGCGGTCCCCTTTGAAGATCGCTTTATGGAACGTATTGTTAAGCAGGTGGGCGAGCAGATGTCCGATCCGGATTTCAGAGTGGAGTCGCTTTCGACGGCGATGAATATGGCCGAACGGACGCTTCAACGGAAGTTGAAAGCCATGACGAATCAAACGCCGCAGGAATTGATTCGATCCATGCGGCTGAACCGCGCCCGCGACCTACTTGAAAACAGCAACTTGTCGGTTTCCGAGGTCGCTTTTCAGGTGGGGTATCTGGAGCCGACCAATTTTAGTCGCAGTTTCAAGAAACAGTTCGGCTTCTCACCCTCCCAACTCCGCAGCGAATAGATTCTGGCATTTCTTTTGTCGCGAAATGATCAGCCTTTTGTCGCGTGGTGATTACCGCTATGTTTCATAAATAGGGTATAGTTATTCGTGAATGGGAGATCGGAACGTGATCGGGTTACTTCCGGAAACATCGAGAGAATAACAATACAGGGTTCTGACATTTGACAGAACCGAAACAACCCTAAGGAGACCTATATATGAAAAAAATAATTGCAGGATTAATCAGCATTGGCGCGATGGCGGGCAACTCGTTTGCCGCTAGTATATCCTGGGACGGAAGCTCAAATGGTAACTTTAATGAAGCTACAAACTGGAGTGGGGGGAGTGTGCCCGGGGCTGGTGATACAGCATTCATCCGTAATGAGGCCAATAATCCAGTCTTCCAAAACGCGCAAGATCGCACATTCGATCGTCTTAGCATGGGGCTTAACGGTTCTGCAGCTTCGCTCTGGCGACTGGATATTAATGGTGGATCAATTAATACCACTACCGGACCGAACAATATTGGCCAACACACGGCTGGCACGGTCGTATTAAATGTGCAGGGTGGCGCTTTTACGGCACAGGGTGAAATAGTCGCTGGTGGTGGGGGCACAGGAGATACTTTCATTAACCTGAGCTCTGGCAGCTTAAGTGTGGCTAGTGCTAATTTTGGATCGAATACGGGGAACGCCGCACTCAATATAATAGGCGATGCGGCTCTCTCTGCCACCGGTGGCGGTTTTACATTCGGTAGCAACGGCACATTGAGCTTCGAGTTCAACGCCACCGGAGTTAAGACGCTGAGTCTCGGTTCCTTGACCGCAGCTAGCGGAACGCTCGCGGTCGATCTTACTGGTTATACAGGCACTCACAACACCACGATTACCTTGGCAGATGTCACTGGTGGAGCTGGAATTAGCTCCGCGTTTGGAACTGTCAATGTGACAGAAGGTGCTTATGCGGGTAGTTTCGTGACTCAGGACTTAGGTAATGATGTGATCACCTTGACCATCATTCCCGAGTCCGGCTGCTACGCACTCATCGGCGGCTTGCTGGCATTGGGCTCGGTGATGCTACGCCGTCGCAGGGCATTATAAGCATTTAAACCAAAGCCTCGTATTTTTACGGGGCTTTTTTTGTCTTTGCGTGCGATATGTGCGAGGAAGCCGTTTTTGTCACTTCCTGAATACTGTCGCAGAATGATCAACCTTATGTCGTGTGATGATTACCGCAACCGTGCATGCCGGTGGTATATTGTGTTACCGAATGTTGAGAGGCGCGGAGCAGATACCCCACCAGCCGGCAAAAATTAAGGGAGATGGAGAAATATGGAAACAATTCTGGTCGTGGAAGACAACGAGGACCTGCGATTGGTTCTTCAGACTGAACTCGAAGATGACTATGAAGTGTTGTTGGCAAAAGATGGCCGTGAGGGCTTGGAGCTGGCGGTGCTGCATGTCCCCGATTTGGTGATTACGGATGTCGTGATGCCCGTCATGTTCGGGCTGGATCTGTGCAAAGAGCTCAAGACCAACGAAGTGACCAACCATATACCGGTCGTGATGCTGACCGCCCGCAGCAAAGAGGATGAGCAGATCGAAGGACTGGAGCACGGAGCGAACGATTACATCAGTAAGCCCTTTTCCGTTCCGATTTTGAAAATGCGCGTGCGCAACCTGCTGGAGTCCCGCCGCAACTACCGCAACCGGATTTTACAGCAGGTTGATGACACCGGTGGCATTGAGGCGGTCCCCTTTGAAGATCGCTTTATGGAACGTATTGTTAAGCAGGTGGGCGAGCATATGTCCGACCCGGATTTTAAGGTGGAGTCGCTTTCGACGGCGATGAATATGGCGGAACGGACGCTTCAACGGAACTTGAAAGCCATGACGAATCAAACGCCGCAGGAATTGATTCGATCCATGCGGCTGAACCGCGCCCGCGACCTACTTGAAAACAGCAACCTGCCGGTTTCCGAGGTCGCCTTTCAGGTTGGGTATCTGGAGCCGACCAATTTCAGTCGCAGTTTCAAGAACGAGTTCGGCATCTCGCCCTCCCAGCTCCGTAGCGAGTAGATTCCGGCGTTTCTTTTGTCGCAGAATGATCAAGCTTTTGTCGTGTGATGATTACCGCAACCGTGCATGCCTGTGGTATATTGTGTTACCGAATGCTCAGAGGCGCCGCAGATGTCCCACCAGCCGGCTGAACCCTCACCCCGGCGGCTAGCGCCGCCAAAAAGCAAATT
>DGNZ01000417.1 GCA_002389175.1 Rhodospirillaceae bacterium UBA4479
GGCTATTTTTAGAGGTGCCCTTAACTGATCTGATCTAGCACCATCGATAGGCTCTCTACCGTACGGTCCACGTTATGGAGCTTATCTAGTCCAAACAACCCAATCCGAAAGCTTCTGAAATCATCCGGCTCATCGCACATCAGCGGTACACCTGCTGCGATCTGCATGCCAAGCGCGGCGAATTTCTTGCCCGTTTGAATATCTGCATCGTCGGTATAACTGACGACCACGCTCGGGGCTTGGAACCCTTCGGCGGCGACACTGCGGTAGCCTTTGGAGACCAAAAGTGAACGGACCTTGGTGCCTAAATCCCATTGCTCGGCTTTGACCTTATCAAAACCATAGGCCTCGGTTTCTTTCATGGTTTTATGAAACCCGCGCAACGCATCGGTCGGCATGGTCGCATGATAGGCATGGCCGCCGCCTTCGTAGGCTTCCATGATCTGCATCCATTTTTTTAAATCACAAGCAAAGCTGGAACTGGACGTGCCGTCGATGCGTTCACGTGCAGCAGGGCTCATCATCACCAGGCCGCCACAAGGTGACGAACTCCAACCCTTTTGCGGCGCGCTGATTAAGATATCGACGCCCGTCTGTTGCATATCCACCCAGACGGTCCCGGACGCGATGCAATCTAAAACAAATAATCCACCGACCGCATGGGTCGCGTCGGCCATGGCGCGGACATAATCATCGGGCAGGATAACCCCAGCAGATGTTTCAACGTGCGCAGCAAACACCATATCGGGTTTACCGTTTTCGATGGCGGCGACAACTTCTTCAATCGGGGGCGGCGCAAAGGCGGCTTGATTGCCTTTTTCCACCAGGCGCGCTTTCAAAACTGTTTCTTCGGACGGAATGTTGCCCGCCTCAAAAATCTGTGTCCATCGGTAGCTGAACCAACCGTTGCGCACGACGAGGCATTTTTTGTCGGTCGCGAATTGGCGGGCCACAGCCTCCATCGCATAGGTACCGCCGCCGGGGATAATCGCCGTTGCGTGCGCATTATAGACTTTTTTCAAGGTCCCCGAGATATCGCGCATGACATCCTGGAATGATGCGGACATGTGGTTGAGCGAGCGGTCCGTAAAAACAACCGAGTATTCAAGAAGCCCTTCGGGATCGACGCTTGAAATTGGATTGGACATATATTCCTCCAGCGCAAAAATATTTCTTATTGCTTAGAGCTATACTCACCTGAGTTTACCCGTGGCGTAAACACCCCTTTTGTCTTTGTTTTTGGGTGCGATGCACCATGACGAGACAAGTTCACGATGCTTCCATATAGACGAACACGGCTGACAGACCATAATATCAACACACGCATATTGAGATTGAGTTCTGAACATGTTGAAGGTCAGTGATGCAAAAGATCAAACTTCTCGGAGACGCCCAAATCCCTCAATTAGGGCTGGGCACTTGGTATATGGGCGAGGTGGCATCCGAGTTTGAGCGTGAAGTCATCGCCGTCCGCTACGCCATAGAACGCGGCATCCGCCTGATCGATACGGCTGAAATGTATGCCAATGGCGGGGCTGAAAAAGTTGTCGGTGAAGCGATCAAAGGTGGCTCGGTCGCATCACGTGAAGACCTGTTCATCGTTTCCAAAGTGCTGCCCAGCAATGCCCATTATGATGGCGTGGTGCGCGCCTGTGATGGCAGCCTCAGTCGCCTTGGCTCTGAATACATCGATCTTTATCTGTTGCACTGGCGGGGTTCGGCCCCGTTCCGCGAAACGTTGGATGCATTCAAAGAACTGCGCGCGTCCGGTAAAATTCGCCATTTTGGGGTGTCTAATTTCGACGCCGCCGACATGGATGAATGGCTTCAATGCGATGGCGGCGATGATACGGCCAGCAACCAAATCCTCTATAACCTCAGCCGCCGAGGGCCGGAATGGGATGTGATCCCAAATTGCACGAAACGCGGCGTGCCCGTGATGGCGTACTCCCCCCTCGAACAGGGGCGATTAGAAGGTGATCCCGCCCTGGTTCAATTAGCCGAGAAACACGGCGTCACCAATCTACAAATCGCCTTGGCATGGGTTTTAGCCCAGGACAACGTCATCGCCATCCCGAAATCCGTGAACCCCACGCACATTGATCAGAACTTGGCCGCGCTCAACATCACACTGGATGCCGAGGATCGCGCGCTTTTAGATGCGGCGTTTCCGCCGCCGAATGGCCCGTCATATCTAGAGATGATTTAAATAGTGCCTGAGGGCAGAACGCTAAATTCAGGTGTTCGAATGCCAGGCTATTAATGTTGTTGGATTTTCCCGCTGGCTGTCGGCGAACGTAGTATCAACTTTATCGATTGTGATGTATCCATCTTTCTCGGCTTGTTTGATCACTTCAGCAAAATTATGATTCCAGTTTTTTCTCTTCATAAAATCTGCGTGCTTTGCCCATTTTGGTGCCTCGGGTTCGAATTGAAATCCAACCGGTTCCATATGCAGACCACGAACATTAGCGCCCGCTTGCGATAATACTTTAAAATAATCGGCCGGTAATTCTGTCACCTGTTCTATTGAATGAACGGTGACAATTAACGGGTTTTTGGCCTGCCCTAGAAACGAGAGATCGGGCGCTTTGTGATCAATGTATTGGAGTTCCATTTCCGGCGCGTTTTTACGTTTTAGGAATTCCAAACATAAATCTCGCCCGGTTGTTGTGAATTCAGCCATGAAAAGTTTTATATCGCGCTCAGATAAAGACTTACCTGTCTTATCGTGGAATGCTTTAGCCAACCGGATAAGATTTCCACCATAACCTGCGCCCAGTTCCGCAATAACATCCGTGTCTTCGTCTATATAGCTTAAGATGATATCAATTTGCTGTTTGTTGGCCTCCTCAGCCACCAAAAACCGATCTCTTGCTAACTCCGGCTCATGCGGGGTTAACGTTACTTCTCCCGTGTAATAATGTTTGGTCGAAACGGCTTCTTCCTGCTTCAGTTCAAGGCTATTAAGACTCCAAAAATAGGAAAGATCTGCTTGGCGGAATACGGTCAAAGCTTCTTGTATCTCATCGACAACGGATAAATTCTTTATGACGAACTGGAGCCGGGCATTCCAGACGATCTCATAAAAATTTTCATTCGTTTTCTCGTAAACGCGCATGGTTTCCCCCCAACTGACACAGACTTATGTCGATCATCCGTGAGATACTAATCATTGTAACATCAAAAGAAATATGATTTGCGGTATTACCAATGGAATCATGTCTGACCGCCAACATACCTCGAGATCATGGGACGCCAAGGCTTGGGCATTGCCCAGCCTGTCTTAAATTTCAATTATGGGAAAAAAATGGTGCCCAGGGGCAGACTTGAACTGCCGACACCCGCATTTTCAATGCGATGCTCTACCAGCTGAGCTACCTGGGCACATGATCGTGCGAACCACGATCGAATGGGTGTATAGAGGATAAGATAGAGGCTGTCCAGCGCCCCTGATGACGATTTTTCGAACAATTAGCCACTGCGCTCATCGTCCTCTATTCCGTCGAAATCACCATCGCTCGGCACCTCGTCTGTCGGCAACCGATAATCACCATCCAGCCACTTCGCCAGATCAAGATCAGAGCATCTTTTGGAGCAAAATGGTCTCATCTCCATGGTCGCTGATTTGCCGCACATCGGGCATTTATTGCCTTTGAGTGGAATGACTTTGGCGGATTTTTTTGCGGTCATCGGATATCCTTTGGCGATCTTCACGCCACGCTATACGTCGTATCGGCGGCATCAGGGAGTGTTTCCAATTGGATCACGAATCCCAGTTCAGCCTCTATTTCTGTCTTAGCGGGTTTCAGCGCCCCCTTCAATTCGGCAATGACTTCGCGGGGTGCCGTGATCGTTGCCGATGTGCCGCGCCGTTTTCTGACATCATTAAGCGCATTTAGCGCCAACGTCGTTGGCGTCGGCATGGAGCGGATCTGCAGATACGTCGTTGCAAGCGAATCCGACGTGTGTTGTCGCGCGATTTCAACAATCCCAAAGGCACTCATACCAGTCGTGTGCGATTTGACTGGATCATCCGCGAGGGCATCTCGCAACGCTTGGACGATTTTCTCGTTATCAGCGCGCGCCGTCATTTTCAGAAAATCGACAGCGATCAATCCGCCGATGCCCCGCAGGCGAAGTGCTGCGGCTGTGGCCGTTACGGCCTCTATA
The DNA here is from genome assembly GCA_002389175.1 of Rhodospirillaceae bacterium UBA4479. GTDB lineage: Bacteria > Pseudomonadota > Alphaproteobacteria > Rhodospirillales > Casp-alpha2 > UBA4479. The sequence continues at coordinate 4,174 of DGNZ01000417.1, forward strand.
TTCGTAGACATGGCCAACCGAGCCGCATTCGCTTCTTGCCCTTGCCCGACATTTACATCGACGGTCGTCATGGCGCTGGTGTGTTCGATGATGATTGAACCACCCCCCGGCAATCTAATGACAGATGATAATTGGTCTTCAAAAAAATCTGCGATACCCGTTGCTTCGAATGCCATCGTGTCATGTACGTGTTCGATCTCGAGTTGATCAGCTTCTTTTTGCTCACTGAGAACTGAGCGGACCTCAGCCAACGTTCTTGGATCATCGACGATGATATGGCGGGTGTCGGGTGTGCACCAATCACGGATAACACGGACGGGTAATGCGGGTGGATCGACGAGACACGTTGGACACGGCGCACCTTCGGCACGCTCAACAACCTCAGCCGTAGTATGAAGCGTCAGACGCGCGCCCTTATCCAGAGTCGCATCGCGGTTAACCTGGACGAGGATAGCGGCACCCTCGATAATTTCCACACCCAGGCCATCAACCGCAGGCTCGCCTCTTTTGCCCCGACGGAGGTTCAAAAATGCATCTTGGGACTGCCCGATATCAACAAACGCAGCATTGATTTCGGATCTGACGGCGCGGACCCGGCCCATATAAACGCCACCGACCAGACTTTGACCTTGCGCACGTTCTACACGAAATTCCACCACCTTGCCGTCGGCATCAATTGCCGCCGCGCGCCATTCACCGGGGCGGTATTCGATGGCAATGGTGGCTGCATCCGTCACGATGATGGCCGATGATATCCAGCGCCTGTCAGCATGTTTACAGTGTCACTCAGCGACAGACCGACGACATTGGTGTAGGAACCGCTGATCCAAGGCACAAAGGCTCCTGCAAGGCCCTGAATGGCATATCCGCCTGCCTTGCCCTGCCATTCATCAGACGCGATGTAAGCGTCGATATCTTGGGGTGTCAGACGTTTGAATTTGACCTTGGTGATGACCGCTTGTTGACGGCACGAGCCATCCGGCGCAATCACGCAAATACCACCGATCACACTGTGCCGCCGCCCGGAAAGTTTCTCTAAGAACAAGCGTGCCTGGTCGGCATTTACTGGTTTGCCCAGCACACGCAGGCCCATGGCCACGACCGTGTCGGCGGCCAAAACAAATGCGCCAGGATGATCCTTGGCAACAACTGTGGCCTTTCCAACCGCCAGACGTACCGCCAAGTCGCGCGGCCGTTCACGGGGCAAAGGCGTTTCATCAATATCAGCTGCGGATATCAGATCAGGGGCCAGGCCCACCTGCGCTAACAAGTCTTTTCGGCGCGGCGAAGCAGACGCAAGCACCAAGGTCGTGCCTGCGGGTCCGGTTTCAGTCATCGGCGAACGCTTACCGCGCCCGACTATTTAAAGCGGAATGTGATACGACCCTTTGAAAGATCGTAAGGAGTCATCTCAACATTGACCCGGTCGCCCGCCAAGACGCGAATGCGGTGTTTCCGCATTTTGCCAGCGGTGTGTGCGAGGATTTCGTGGTCATTGTCGAGCTTCACACGGAACATTGCGTTTGGAAGCAATTCCAAAACAGTGCCTGTAAACTCTAGAAGGTCTTCTTTAGCCATTATATTCCAAATCAATTGATCGATTTCGGCCAGAACATGCCCACATCACGGGGATTGGTCAAGATTTCAATGCCATATACTATTTTATCGTCAAAATTGTCGTCTGCGCCCTTATGTATCAGCGACGTGATGCAGCGGGAAGCGCTCCTTGATCCGTGTCATCAACTGATCCCTGACTGCGCGATAGGCATCTAATTTGGTTTCTCTGTTTTCGGATTCCACTAACGAAGGGTCCATCGTGTTCCAGAATTCGATCTCGCAGGCCATGACACGCGTCAATTCAACAGCCCGGTGTTGTGCCTCTGGGGAAAGCGTGATCACGACATCAAAATAATCATCTTCCAAGTCATCAAACGTCTTGGCGTTGTGGCGGGTTAGATCGATACCGATCTCGTCCATCACCGCGATTGCAAAGCCGTCTACTTCAGCTGACCGAACGCCTGCAGAATCAACATAGACTTGATGCCCATGCAGAAACTTCATGATGGATTCAGCCATCGGAGACCGAACTGAATTCATCGTGCATGAAAACAGCACCGCGGATGGCAAATCATCCATTTTTGGATTACGCCCGGATATGTAGAACACATACCAGCGTAAAAAGTCGCCGCGACGTGTTCGTATCAAGCACCACTTTTTCCGACAGTCGCTCTTTGAGAAGTTCACCACCTTCGTTGTGAAGGCCACGACGCCCCATATCGATGGCCTCAATTTGTGATGGCGTGGCGGTCTTAATCGCCTCGTAGTAACTGTCACAAATCATAAAGTAATCTTTGATGATCCGGCGAAACGCGCCGACCGGAAGTCCAAATTCAATCAATTTCTTGTCGGCAATGGACCGCACATCAAAGTTCAAGCGATTATCGGTAATCGATAACAATACGCTATAGGGACCCGGTTCCGCATCGGCAGGATCAAAGCAATTATCCTCGAGCAGATCAAAAATAGCGACTTTGCGCTCGTGATCCACTTGCGCATTATGACGCACCACAGATTGCTCATCCAATTGGATATGCGCGATATGCTGTGTGTCTTCCATAGCGCTCTACCCCGTCGGTAAATTCAAACGAATGGCAACGGATAATGCATGGGCACCCAAACCCTCTGCGTTGGCCAGCGTTTTTGCCGCAGGTCCGATTTTTCGAAGGCCATCCGCATCGCACCGGATCATGGAGGTCCGCTTCATGAAATTGATCACGCCAAGGCCACTAGAGAACCGAGCAGAGCGTGCTGTCGGCAACACATGGTTCGGGCCAGCAACATAATCGCCTACGGCTTCGGGTGTGTAGCGTCCCATAAAGATGGCACCCGCGTTATTGATCCGTTTTGCCATATCCTCGGCATTATCGGTAGCTATTTCCAAATGCTCGGGCGCAATTCGGTCAACAATACCCATGCAATCGTTAATGTCTGAAACCAGTATCACGGCCCCAAACGCATCCCAACTTTGCCGGGCGATTTCAGTTCTGGGCAGCGTTTTCAGGTGCGCATCCACGGCAGCCACCACGGCGTCCGCAAATGCCGCGTCATCCGCAACCAAGATCGCTTGTGCCGCTGTATCGTGCTCTGCCTGGCTAAGTAGATCAGCTGCGATCCATGATGGATCGTTTTGGTTATCAGCGATCACAAGGATTTCAGATGGCCCTGCGATCATATCGATACCGACAGTCCCGAATACTTCGCGTTTCGCCGCCGCTACGAACGCATTGCCCGGACCAACGATGATATCGACAGGTTGGATCGTATCTGTGCCATAGGCCAGAGCACCAACGGCTTGTGCGCCACCAACGCGATATACTTCGTCAACGCCTGCCAGTTCTGCAGCGGCCATCACCAGCGGATTGATCACACCATCCGGCGTCGGCACAACCATGACCAGACGACCAACGCCTGCGACCTTTGCAGGGATGGCATTCATCAAGACGGAAGATGGATAGGCCGCAGTCCCACCGGGAACATACAAACCTGCAGCACTGACGGCCGACCATCGATAGCCCAAGCTGATACCCGCATCATCGACATAGCTTAAATCTTCGGGGCGCTGACGTTCATGGAAACTACGAATCCGGTCATGCGCGAGTTGGAGCGCATCCAAAGTTTCTGGGTCACACTGATCGCGATATGTGGCGATCTCGTCGGGCATAATTCGCAGCTTATCAGCGCTAAGCTCAAAGCGATCGAACCGGGACGTGTATTCCAACAAAGCCGCGTCACCGCGCGCCCGAACATCGGCCAAGATTGCTTTCACCACATCGACGACATCGGCTTCTGTTTCACGCTTTTGACCTAAAAAGGCGCGGAACTTTTGCTCAAAATCTGGTTGGCTAGCATCAAGCCGCAAGGGCATCGGTCGCCTCCCGGAATTTCTCGACCCAATCACCGACTTCATCGGCACGGGTTTTCCAAGCTGCACGGTTCACACACAACCGCGACGTGATCTGGCAAATGGTTTCCATTTCAACCAGACCGTTTGCTTTCAACGTGCTTCCGGTCGATACCAAATCAACGATACGGCGGCACAAACCCAAAACGGGTGCCAATTCCATCGCACCATTTAATTTAATACACTCGGCCTGCACACCGCGCGCTGCAAAATACGCTTGGGTGATCGCTGGATACTTGGTCGCAACACGAACAGAAGACCACGTCCGTGGATCATCCTCGTCCGCTAAATCAACAGGCTGCGCAACTGACAAGCGGCAATGTCCAACATCCAAGTCCAGCGGCGCATATAATTCTGGGTAATCGAATTCCATCAGCACATCATTGCCGACGACACCCAAATGGGCCGCCCCAAATGCGACAAAAGTTGCAACGTCAAACGATCTGACACGGATAATATCAACCTCTGGCCGATTGGTCGTGAAGCGCAATTGGCGGGCTTCAGGGTCATCGAACGCAGCTTCCGGCTCGATCCCAGCACGACGCACCAATGGCATCACTTCTTTTAAAATGCGTCCCTTTGGCAGGGCTAAAACTATTTTTTCATTTGCCGACACGTTGAACGTCCTTTCGGTGCCTAAAAACACCGTTTTCCATACATAATCGCGCCCTTATTAGAGCGTTTCGGCCTGTAAAACCAGATAAGTTCTAGATTTTGGGCGGATCAAATTTTGAGGAGGTAAATCATAAAGACCGCGATGCTTATTCTTGATCTCGGCTGATTTTAGCACCACACGCAGCGAGTTTCGCTTCAATGCGCTCATAGCCACGGTCCAGATGATAGACCCGATTGACGATGGTCTCACCTTCTGCGGCAAGACCGGCCAAGATCAAAGACACCGACGCCCTCAAATCCGTTGCCATTACGGGCGCGCCTGAGAGCTTCTCAACTCCACGTACGATCGCAGAAGATCCATGCACATTGACGTCCGCTCCCATCCGAAGGAGTTCGGGGACATGCATGAAACGGTTTTCAAAAATCGATTCCGTAATCATCGATGCCCCATCGGCCAAACACATCAGGGCCATAAACTGCGCCTGCATATCGGTCGGAAAGCCAGGAAACGGTTCCGTCATCAGATCAACACCTTTGATAAGACCGTTTGTTCGTGATACGCGAATACCTGCATCTGATTCGACAATATCAACGCCTGCACGCGCCAACGTGCTGAACACAGCCTCGTTCGTCGACATCTCGGCACCTTTAAGCATGATGTCACCTGCGGTGATGGCACCTGCTACGGCATACGTGCCCGTTTCAATGCGATCCGGGACAATACGATGCTTGGCCCCATTTAAGGACTTCACACCGACAACCCGCAAGGTGTCCGTGCCTATACCAGAAATCTCTGCGCCCATGCCTTGTAGGCAATGCGCCAGATCAGATACTTCAGGCTCACGCGCCGCATTCGCGATCACCGTTTCGCCGTCGGCGAGTGCGGCCGCCATCAAGATGTTTTCCGTGCCGCCCACTGTGACGGTTGGAAAAATGATATGCGTGCCCTTAAGGCGTCCATCCACACGGGCATCGATATAGCCCCCGCTGAGTTCAATCTCGGCACCCATTTGTTCCAGCGCTGTCAAATGCAGGTCAACTGGTCGGGTACCGATGGCACACCCACCCGGCAGACTGACCCGCGCATGTCCAAACCGTGCCAACAAAGGTCCCAAGACCAAGACCGACGCCCGCATTTTTCGCACAATGTCATAAGGTGCTGTAGTTTCAGAAATGTTCCCCGCATCGATGATGGCATGATTATTTGCGCCGTCTAATCTGACGTCAGCACCCAATTCAGACAGCAAATTCCCCATCGCATGAATGTCGGCCACATTCGGCAGATTGCTCAGCTCTAGTTTATGCTCTGACAATATTGCCGATGCCATCACAGGCAGCGCCGCATTCTTGGCACCACCGATTGGAATTTCGCCGCGGAGTGGATTGCCGCCGGTAATCGTAATTCGGTCCATTATTTCCTCAGACGTTTTGGGTCATTTCGAAGGCGTTCATAGAAACACGACCGAGGCCGTGCAAGTCACATGATGGGAATGACATCCTGATATGGCATTATTTAGGCAAACTTAAAAATAATGACTATTTTTCTTCTTTGGGATTTTGCCTGTCCCGAACTTGCTGACGCCGCTTTTTAAGGTTTTCCCTCAGCGCGCGCCCAGAACGTGCTTCGCGTTCCGATTTCCGATCAGATTGTTTTTGACCATTCGTCGAAGCATTCTTTTGTTCATTATCGGCCATTTAACGTGCCTCACTGTGAGCGCTTGATTAGTTCTGGGCCTTTTGACTCAGAGTTAGCCCCCCTTGGTAAGGGGGAGGTCTTGATTCTACAACTGCCGTCATCCATCAACGTAATCTATAAAAGGCACTTGGCGCGTTACCGGGCGATCTCTCAGGTCGAAAGCGAGCGAAATTCGTGGCGTTTCCGAGAAGAATGGTATCGTGCGGTGATAGAAGTAAGACGGAAATAGATAAAGGCGCCCCTCGACCGGTGGGTAGCATCGTGTCATTGGCTCGGCCTTTGCTTTGGGATAGAACACAGGTCGGCCGAATTCTATCCAGCCCGCCATATCTGAGGCAGGCATGTCTGCGTTAATGACTGCAGGCTTTTGGGCGTAATAAACCCCACTCAACCAGCCGACACGATGTATATGACTTTGTTGGTGAACACCATTTTCGAGCACTGTCGCCCAAATATCGCATTCCCAGTTATCAGGTCGCTGACTAAGAAAGGGATGATCAGAAGATAGCGGTCGCTCTGAGCGGTATTGTTCTGCGCATTTCCCTATGGCCAAGAGCAATTCAGCGACCGGAGAGTCAGTTTCTGGAGCCAAGTTATTTGTCTGAGAGCCAAATTCTGTCGCTTTGTCGCTCGGCGCATACTTGAGGCTTCGATGGTTTTGGCAGAAATCTATAAGCGCTTTATTGAAAGTCGCAAGGTCGGCGTAGCCAGCTGGCACGTCGATATCAAAAGCCCCGATCAGGCGATCAAAATCGACCAATTCTCGCCAAGCCTTGCCTTCTCCCAGCTGCTGCAGTGCAACGCTTTTGAGTGCAAGCGCGACAGTATGCCCAGGCTTTAGAGCAAGCTGGCGGTCGGCAGCAAAAGCTGCATCTTGCCACCGTCCGTCCTCCAAGCATGCACGGCTGAACGCGGCCCAGGCAGTGGGATGATCAGGCTGCATTGCCAGCCCTCTGCCATAGGCCTCGACCGCCTCATTAAAGCGCTCTTGGGCCTGTAATGCATGGGCGCGGTTGATTGTAGGGTCAGGAGCTTCGGGCGCTAGACTACAAGCTTGTTGGAAAGCATGAGCGGCATCTTCGTGTTTTCCTTGCCCAAATGCCACAAGACCCAAATTATTCCAGGCGTCGAAAAAGTCCGGCATTATCTTAACCGAATTCCTTAGAAGCCCTTCAGCACGTATCAGGTCACCACTAAGATGTGCTATCACCGCAAGGTAGTTAAGGATGATTGGATGATCGGGAACCTTAGTCAGCATATCTTCGAGCACAGCTTGCGCACCGCTGATATCGCCAGCTTCAAACCGTTCGGCGGCCAGCGCAAATTGTTGCTCTAGCTGACTTTCCGTTTGGGTATCTAACGCTGCCATCGCAATTCCTCCCCAAACGATAAACGCCAGAATATATGCTTTGTTCTGGCCTTTCAAATATCCGTGCCATATTTGATGGCCTTGGGGCAATTTTCAACTCTCTCTTATCGGCCTATGGGCCAACCTTCTCTTGCGTTCATAGGCGCTGTTGAGTACAAACCGCTCCACATATAAGCCATTGTCGTGCCTTCAAGTATTGAGGGTACAAAAATTTGAACGATATCAATGGTCAAAGGGCTGCCGTGGCTCAGGGGTAGAGCACCCCCTTGGTAAGGGGGAGGTCGAGAGTTCGAATCTCTCCGGCAGCACCATTTTTTCCGCAGAAATCCGCGCTTTTCAGAGCATTTGACGATTTGGCTGATTGTGCCAATTCGGCAGATAGAGGCATACAGCGGCATGAACATGCGTCAGAGTGTGGCACAATTTTGGCACACCAT
>DGNZ01000071.1 GCA_002389175.1 Rhodospirillaceae bacterium UBA4479
GTACAAGGTGAATGCTAAGGCCGCATTCGATGGTGATGTCTGGCAATGGCACCAAGATTACGGAACCTGGCAGCGCGATGATGGAATGCCCGAACCGCGGGCGATGAATATTTCTGTATTTTTGGATGATGTGACGGCGGCGAATGGCCCGCTTTTATTCATTCCCAAAAGTCATAAAAAGGGCGTCGTCGAAGCGGGACACGATTTGGAGACAACAAGTTATCCATTGTGGACACTGGGACGTGACAAAGTACGCGAACTGGCTGACGAGGGTGGTGTGGTGGCGCCGACGGGGTCTGCTGGATCTGTCCTGATGTTCCATGGAAACCTGGTACACGCCAGCCCGCCGAACATCAGTCCGTGGGACCGGGTGATTGTGTATCTCAGCCTGTGTGCGGTTTCCAATCACATTACCCAATTCAACCGCGCCGAATGGATCGCACACCGTGATTTCACACCGATTGTCCCAAAACCTGATAATTGCCTTCAAGAATTGGCGCGCGAACTCGCTAATAAATCTGCAGCGGAGTAGGGCATGCGCACAGTAATTACGGGGGGCTGCGGCTTTCTCGGGCGATTGATCGCCGAGCGCCTTATTGGGCGTGGCGATGATGTGGTTTTGTTTGATATTGCTGAGCCGCTGAATGGCCTAGGTGATATTTCGGATAAAGTCGAAATACGTTTGGGCGATATCACCAATTATGAAATCGTCAAAAATCTGATCAGCGGTGCTGATGCGGTTGTGCATTTGGCATCAATGGTGAGCGCCGGTTCAGAAGCTGATTTCGATGCCGCGATGCGGGTCAATCTGGATGGCGGTCGCAATGTGTTAGAATCCTCGCGGGCCAATGGTCCTGCAACACGTGTACTGTTCACGTCGAGCTTAGCCATTTTCGGCAGCGACCGTATGCCCATGCACGTTGATGAAATGACGCGGCCCGTCCCCCAGAATACCTATGGGATGACCAAGGCGGTCATTGAATTATTGCTGAATGATATGAGCCGCAAAGGCTTTGTCGATGGACGAATCGCACGCCTGCCGACAATTATTGTCCGCCCTGGCAAGCCAAACACGGCTGCATCCTCGTTCGCAAGTGGTGTCATTCGCGAACCCTTGATGGGGGATGAATGCTGCTATCCCGTGCCATTGGATATGACGTTGATGGTGGGCGGATACCGCGCATGTGCGGATGCATTGGTCGTATTATTAGATGCACCAGCGGATGCATTTGGTGATGACCGGGTTGTGAACTTGCCCAACATCACTGTCAGTGTGGCCCAAATGATGGAAGCCACGCGAACAGTCGCTGCACGCCATGGGATTGAACTTGGTCCGATTGTTGAGGCGCCTGATGCGAACGTACAAAAAATCGTAGGGGCTTGGCCTACATCGATGGATGCATCGCGGGCGTTGGCATTGGGCTGCCCTCAACCCGCTGACTTAGACGATATAATCGAAGATTTTATCTCGGACTACGTTCACTAACGAACGGCGCACCTATTCGTCGGCGACTTGGCGCGCCATGCGTGCGGCTAGGCCGGTATAGGCTTCGGGGTCCAAAAGCGCGTCGATTTCGTCTTCGGATAAAATCTCGCGGACTTCCATCGAATGCATCAACGCATCACGCATGGTCGTATCTTCTTTGAAGGCGAGCATGCAGGATCGGTAAAGAATTTCGTGCGCTTGTTGACGACCTAATTTATCGCCCAACGCCATCATCACGGCCTCGGATAGTGTCAGGCCCTTGGTGATATCTAGGTTTTCTCGCATATTCTCTGCGCGGACATCTAACCCCTCAGTGACCATCACTGTCTTGGCCAGGGCTGCATCTGTTTGGGCGATCGTACGTGAAATGAACTCGCGTTCGGTTTGTAGACCAACTTTGTCACGTTCGTGTTCCGCAATCAGGGTTTCAAACGCCAACGGCAACGATGAACGAACCGTGCGCGATAACGCCATGATGCCTTCGCAAATGGCGGGATTGCGCTTATGGGGCATGGTCGAGGAGCCGACTTTGCCATCGGGGAAGGGCTCTTCGACTTCCTGTACTTCGGTTTTTTGTAGGACGTAAATTTCGTGCGCAATCTTGCCACACGTTCCGGCAATCATCGCCAAATTAGAAATGAGTTCAGTCAGACGATCACGCGCCGTATGCCAAGTGATGAGAGGCTCACCCAACTCAAGCTTTTCCATCAGTCTTTCACGCACAGCCAGGCCTTGGTCGCCAAGCGCCGCCAGCGTGCCCACAGCACCGCCGAATTGCCCGACAAGTAACCGAGGGCGCATTTCATCCATGCGTGTTTGATGACGACGAACCTCGTCCAACCATATGGCGGCCTTATAACCAAATGTGACAGGCTGCGCGTGTTGACCGTGCGTGCGGCCCGGCATCGCCGTGGCTGCATGGGTCACCACATGATCGAGAAGCGCATCAGACAATGCCTCAAGTCGCAATGTAATGACTGCCTCGGCATCCCGGATCTGCAGCATCGTTCCGGTATCTGTAATGTCTTGGGTGGTCGCGCCCCAGTGAACGTATTCGCCATAATCGCCTTCGCACTTGGCACCGATGGCCCGAACCAGGGGAACAATAGGGTGGGACGTTCGGTCCATCTCGCGTTTCATATCGGCGAGGTCATATAGTGCTGCATCACCCACGTCTTTGATGGCCTCGGCGGCTTTGGTTGGAATAATGCCCAGCTCAGCCTCCGCTTCGGCAAGGGCAACTTCGACGTCTAGCCATGCTTGCACGGTGCGGCGATCCGAAAAGATATCGCGCATTTCGACCGTTGAAAATTGATCCCGGAAGAGTTCGCTGTCGATCACGTAGGCAGACATATTTGTTTCCTCAATTCATTCACCAACATTGAACCACAGATGCGAACAACGTGAAAACCAGCGGGAATTCATTTTTACACTAAATTTGAGTTCGTTATGCAAAATCCAGACATTTCGGTGAAAATTATATTTAGTGACATAACTATGTAGGTATGTAACTATTATTTATGTCAAATCAAAGAAAAACCATCATGGTCGGAGCCGCGGAGGCCAATCAGCGTTTTTCGCGTCTGCTATCAGAAGCTGAGCACGGGCATGATGTGATCGTCACGCGCCGAGGTCAGCCTATTGCACGTTTATCAGCCATGCATAATCCCGAAAGCCCTGCTGCACCCATTGGCCGAGACCCTGAAACGTCTATTCCAGACTATGGTGCACGCGTTGATCTGATTGATACGTGTAAGAAGATGAATGCCATTGGGCTTAATCAAGGCACTAGCGGCAATGCGTCCATTCGAGTGGATGGGGGATTGCTGATCACGCCATCAGGCTTGGATTACGATAAAGTCTCACCGTCCGATATGGTCAAAATCGATTACGAGGGGAAAGTGCTGCGCGGTGGCAAAGCGCCTAGCAGTGAATGGCATTTTCATTGCCGCGTGATGGAAGCGAAGCCGAAGGCTGGCGCCCTGTTACATACACATTCGATCAACGCGACGACGTTGGCCTGTCTGGGGCGAGGAATCCCGCCGTTTCATTATATGATCGCCGTCGCGGGCGGGCGCGACATCAGGTGCGCACCTTATGCGACTTTCGGCACTGAGAAACTGGCGGATGCAGTTCTAGAGGCATTGGATGGACGTCTTGCCTGTTTAATGGCGAACCATGGGATGATCGTACTGGGGCGTGATCTCGAAGATGCCTTTAAGCGCGCCGTCGAGATTGAGACATTAGCCGCACAATATCTCAAAGCCCTTGCCATCGGCACGCCACAGCTATTGACGATAGGCGAGATGGAAGTGGTCTTGGAGAAGTTTAAAACTTACAGCGCCTGGGCTGACCCGCGCCGATAAAGATATCTATCTTGGAGTGCTAAATGAAAATACCCGAGCTACCCTTTACGCTAACAAACTGGGAAAAGGTTGAGCCTGTCGTCTATCCAGGCGAAACCGGAGAGGCCATCTGGCGCACCTTAGACATTGGCGATATTCGGGTTCGCGTCGTTGAGTATTCAGCGGGATATCTGGCGGATCACTGGTGTGACCGTGGCCATATTCTTTATGTTCTAGAAGGCGAGTTAACCAGTGAACTGAAAGATGGCCGGAGCGTCGTGATGACGCCAGGGATGAGCTATCAGGTTTCAGATTTCGGCGATTCGCCTCATCGTTCCAAAACCGAAATTGGGGCGAAGTTATTTATTGTTGATTAGGTATATGAAGATACAGCGCAAAAAAACGCCCCGGAAATTCCGGGGCGTTTTCGTTTAGGACTGGCCGGCAATTCTTAGTGAAGGTCCGCCCAGATCTTCCGCTTCAGCGCATATAGCATCGCGGTGAAAACGATGAGGAACAAGATGACCTTAAGGCCCATGTTCTTACGTTCGTTCAGCTCAGGTTCTGCAGTCCACGTCAGGAATGTCGCGACGTCATGCGCCATTTGCGACATAGTGGCGGGCGTCCCGTCTGCATACTCAACAGCATCTTCGTAAAGAGGCGGAGCCATTGAGATGGCATGGCCAGGGAAGTATTTATTGTAGTATTGCGTATCTGCAATTTCGAAGCCTTCAGGTGCTTCCTCAAGATACCCTGTGAGCAATCCATATACGTAATCCGCGCCAATCGGGAATCCGGTTGGTTGCAGCATGGAAACGCGAATGGCACTATCCCCGCCGCCCGCACGGGCTTTGGTGATCAAAGACAGATCCAAAGGATACGCCCCACCATTGGCTGATTGTGCAGCCTGTTTGTTAGGGAACGGTGAAGGCCATCGGTCGGCAGGAATAGCCGTACGATCAAACATGTCACCTTCTTCGTCAGGACCGTCGGTCACTTCGTATTCAGATGCGATCGCTTTAATCTCGTCCTCGTTGTAACCAAGATCTTCCAAGTTACGGAACGCGATACGAGAAAGCCCGTGGCACGCTGCGCAAACGTTCTTGTAGACCTGGAAACCACGCTGAAGAGCAGCCTGATCGTAGGTGCCAAAGATACCTTGGAATGACCAATCCTGAGCAGGCGCTTTAGGGCCCTTACCAGCAGCATGAACGCTTCCAGCACTTGCAGCTAAGCCGATAACAACCACAGCAGCACTTAGTGTTTTAATCATCTGCATGGTCTTACTCCGCCGCTTGTGGTGCATGGGAACCCTTAACCGAAGCAGCAATGCTGCTCGGTAAAGGCTTCGGACGTTCAAGAACGCCGATCACGGGCACCAAGATGATAAGGTGGAAGAAGTAATAGAACGTCGCCCACTGCGTGATGGTTACGTATACGCCCTCTGCAGGTTGACCACCTACCCAACCCAGGATCACGCAGTCAATTGCAAAGACCCAGAACGCAACCTTATAAATGGGGCGATACTTCGACGAGCGAACACGTGAACGATCCAGCCAAGGCAATGCGAGCAGGACCAAGATGGATGCGAACATCGCAATCACGCCGGCTAATTTCGCAGACATGAACCACTGCAAGAACCAAGCGTAGATGAAGTACTCGTCTGTAAACGCGCGCAAAATAGCATAGAACGGCAAGAAGTACCATTCTGGAACGATAAGCGAAGGCGTTACCAATGAGTTCGCTGGGACGTAGTTGTCTGGATGCCCAAGATAGTTCGGCGCGTAGAACACGATGAAGGCGAAAAAGATAAGGAACACACCCAAACCGAACATATCTTTGATCGTGTAGTAAGGGTGGAATGGGATCGTATCTTCTTTTTCGTCTTTGATTTCAACGCCAGTTGGGTTGTTGGAATGATGCATGTGCAACGCCCAAAGGTGAACGAACACCAAGCCGACAATAACGAAAGGCAATAGGTAATGCAGCGCAAAGAACCGGTTCAGTGTTGGATTACCAACAACAAACCCCCCCCAAAGCCATTCAACGACCGACTCACCGATAAGCGGGAAGGCGGAGAACAGGTTGGTGATCACAGTTGCACCCCAGAAGCTCATTTGGCCCCATGGAAG
>DGNZ01000408.1 GCA_002389175.1 Rhodospirillaceae bacterium UBA4479
TATTTTTAGAGGTGCCCTTTAATGAAAGAAACGATTTCGTGAGCTTAAAACCGTCATTTCAGCAGGCGATCACACATATCCATAAAATGCGCATGGGCCTTTTCAGCAGCGGCTTCGTTATACGTGTCGCGTCCCGGGAAACAGAACCCATGTCCGGTGCCAGGATGAACATCCAGCACGTAATTGGTGCCGTGTTCCTCAAGCTCTGCTTTTAATGTCGGAATGATGTAACACGGCACGGTGCTGTCCGTCTCAGCAAAGCCGTAATACATCTCACCTTTGATGTCATTGATGTGGTAATGCGACGAATCATCCTCGGCCGTGACAATCCCGACCCCATATAACGACGCATTGGCAGCAAACACGTCCGGGAACGTGCCAGCGGCTGCGGTAACAAGCCGACCGCTCATACAATATCCAATGGTTGCCTTTGGCCCCGGCTTCACGATGTCCAGCCCATCCATATAATCCAGCATTACCTTGGTATCCGACATAATGCCCGCATTTGGCATTTGGGTCATCGCAGTTCGCCAAATGACAGCGGTTTGCGGGCTTCGATGCGGGAACCGAAGGACCCCGCAGCGGTAAAACAGGTCGGGCAAGATCACATAATAGCCGTGCGACGCCATACGTCGTGCCATGTCGTATAATTCTTCGCGAATGCCCGGTGCATCCATATAGAACACGATGGCAGGGAAGGGGCCGTCACCTTCGGGCCAGCAGGTAAAGGTCGGCATAATGCCTTCGTCGGTCGTGATATCTAATTGTAGTTCAGGCACTGGTATCTCCTTGAATAAGTTACCCCCACAATACGAGAACAATCGGAGCGGACAAGCCCCGGACAAACCACTGATGCGTGAATTCAAAATTAATGAAAATGCACAAAAATAATTGAACGATCAAAAGGTACATGAAGTGATATCTGCTATAGTGACACTTACAGAAGCAATTTCGCCTTTGGTTGATCAATCCAAGGTTAAATTGCAATTTCAGAATTTAATCTGTTCTATGTCCGGCAGAAAGAATTCTTAAAATCCATTCGAAAGGTTCCCAGTCAGTGAACGAAATGAGATATGAAGCCCCTGAAACAATAGAGGCTGCGATAGCTTTGCTTGTCGCACAAGAGCACCAGCCGAGGGTATTCGCAGGCGGCACAGATCTGATTGTCCAGCTCAAGGCTGAGATGATCGAACCGGGAATGCTGGTCGACATCAAGAAAATCAAAGAGCCCCGCGAAATCATTATCAGTGCAGAGGAAATCAGCATCGGTTCGGCAGTCTCAGGGGCAGAAATCGGCGAAAATGCAGAACTAAAGGCGCTTTTTCCGGGTGTGGTCGAATCCGTTCAGTTGATTGGCTCTGATCAGGTTCAGGGCCGTGCGACGATCGGCGGTAATTTTTGTAATGCGTCACCTGCAGCGGATAGTGTGCCCGCATTGATCGCAGCAAACGCCAAGGCGGTCATCGCCGGACCGGACGGGGTTCGTAAAGTCGATGTCGCAGACCTATTGGTGAAGCCCGGTCAGACATCACTGACGACGGGTGAATTCATCGTATCTTTTGTTTTCCCGCGCCCACCGAAAAACACGGGTGAAGCCTATCTCCGGTTTATTCCGCGCACAGAGATGGATATTGCTGTAGTGGGGGCAGGCGTCTCGGTGACCCTTAACCCTGACGGCACGTGTGCTGCTGCGCGCCTGGCATTGGGTGCTGTTGCACCAACCGCGCGCCTGGTTGAGCCAGCATCCGATATTCTGGTGGGCAATAAGTTAGAAGAAGGCGTCCTCGCGGACTTGGCCGCCGCTGCAAGTGCTGCTTGCCAACCCATCGATGATAAGCGCGGCACCATAGAATTCAGAACAAAAGTCGCAGGCGTTCTGGCCTGTCGGGCAACCAAAATTGCCTGGGAAAGAGCGGAGAAAAACTGATGTCGAAATATCTAGTGACGGCGAACATCAATGGCGATGAGGTTGATTTTGCCTGCCACGCCGATCAAACCCTGATGGAAATTCTTCGCGAAAACCTCAACATGACGGGGACCAAAAACGGCTGTGGTTCCGGTGACTGCGGTGCGTGCACGGTCATCATGAACGGCCGTCCAGTCAATTCATGCCTCGTTTTGGGGGCGGAATTACAAGGCGCAGAGATTGAGACCATCGAAGGCATGTCGAAGGGAAACGAGCTGCATCCCTTACAGCAAAAATTCCTGGATCATGCAGCGCTGCAATGCGGCATCTGCACACCGGGCTTTCTGAATATGGCCAAGTCATTGCTAGAAAAAAATCCCGACCCCACGGAAACCGAGGTGCGCTATGCGCTGGCTGGCAACCTTTGTCGTTGCACCGGGTATGACAAAATCGTTCGTGCCGTTCTTGATGCGGCCGAAGAAATGAGGACAACATCGTCATGAACGAGATTAAAGACTTATCCAAAACCAATTATAAATGGGTCGGCAAACGGACACGCCGCCCAGACGGACCTGATAAAGTTACTGGCCGTGCGCAATATGGCGACGACATTGTCATGCCGGGAATGCTGTGCGGTAAAATCCTCCGCAGCCCGCATGCGCACGCCAAAATCCTCTCCATTGATACCAGCAAGGCTGAAGCCTTAAAGGGCGTGAAAGCTGTCGTCACTCACAAAGACATTCCTGATCATGCGCTGCTAGAGCCACCTTATGGCCCTGTAATCGCTGACTTTCATGATATTGCCAGAAACGTTCTGGCCCGTGAAAAGGTGCTATATGACGGCCACGCAGTGGCAGCCGTTGCGGCGACCAGCGAGCGGATCGCCAGCGCCGCCATTAAACTAATCGAAGTTGAATACGAAATTCTACCCCACGTCCTTGATCCATTTGAGGCGGCTCAACCAGACGCGCCTGTGTTGCATGACCATCAGTTTACGAATGGTGTCACACCTGCACCGGAAAAACCGTCTAATGTATTCCGTGTGGTTTCAACTGAACGCGGCGATCTCGAAGCCGGGTTCGCAGACGCTGATATCATCGTCGAGCGTGAATTCAACTCTAAGCCAGTACACCAAGGATATATCGAACCCCAAGCGCTGATAGCCTCAGCATCAGAAGATGGCGCGGTCGAGCTTTGGACAACAACACAGGGTCATTTCGTGATTCGCGGACTCTGTGCGCGGCTCCTCAACATCGATATGTCGAAAATCCGCGTGACCGCATCCGAAATTGGTGGCGGGTTCGGCGGCAAGAACAACCTTTATGCGGAACCATTGGCCATTCGTCTGTCGCAAAAATCCGGCAAACCTGTGCGCATGGTCATGTCGCGGTCTGACGTTTTTCGTGGCACCGGTCCGGCATCGGGAACCTATTCGCGCATTCGCATGGGCGCAAAGAAGGACGGCACCATCGTTGCCGCCGAGGCGGAAATCTACAATCAAGCGGGTGCGTTCAAAGGATCACCGGTCGGGCGTTCACTTGATTCATTCTTTTCGTCCTATGCCATCGTTAACGCCAAGGCCACAGCCTACGACGTCTGCGTCAATCGCCCCAAGGTTGCGGCCTATCGTGCGCCCGGTGCACCCATGGCGACGTTAGGCGCGGAACTGACGATCAATGAAATTGCTGAAAAACTGAATATTGATCCAATTGATCTGCGTTTGAAAAATGCTGTCCAAGACGGCGGTGAAAGCCTTTGCGGTGTTAAGTACGGCCGCATTGGATTGACCGAAGTCCTCGAAGCCGTAAAGAACCATCCGCATTATTCCGCCCCCCTGAAAGCAAATCAGGGCCGCGGTTTTGCGCTTGGGTATTGGATGCACGGTGGTGGGTTGAGCAGCGTTAATGCCAACCTTTTAGATGACGGAACCGTCGCTGTTGCGACGGGTAACCCCGACATCGGTGGATCACGATCATCCATGCGTGTCATGGCGGCAGAGGAACTTGGCGTCGAACTTGAAACCGTTAAACCTGTCGTCGCCGACACGGCTTCGATGGGCTACAGCCACTTGACCGCCGGCAGTCGCACAACCTTTGCGACAGGCCTGGCCGTCATCAATTCGATCCGCGAAATCATTGAAAAACTCTGCGCCCTTGCCGCCAAGAAGTGGGACATTCCCGTTGATGACGTCACTTGGGAAGCAGGGCAAGCGGTGACACACCGTGATGGTTTTGACTCTCTCACGCTCAAACAACTGGCGGGCATGGCAACCAAGATGGGTGGCCCTATCGCCGGACATTCGGAAATCAATGCGGGCGGGGCAGGGGCCGCGTTCTCGGCACAACTTGTTGACGTCGAAGTCGACCCGGAAACCGGTTTATCTTCGGTGAAACGCTATACGATTATCCAGGATGCTGGCCGCGCCATCTCGCCGGATTACGTCGAAGGCCAGATGCAGGGCGGTGCCGTTCAGGGCATCGGTTGGGCACTCAACGAAGAATATTTTTATGATGACGAGGGTCACTTGCTGAATTCAGGATTCCTGGATTACCGGATGCCCGTGGCGTCGGACCTGCCGATGATCGACACCGTCATCATCGAAGTGCCAAACCCGAACCATCCTTATGGGGTGAGGGGCGTGGGCGAGCCACCGCTGGTGCCCGCACCCGCCGCCGTCGCCAATGCCGTTGAAAATGCCATTGGCAGAAAACTGGGATCGCTCCCTCTGTCACCGCCTAAGGTGTTAGCGGCCATCGAAACCGGCACACCACGAGGAGACTAAAGGAAAGGGTTTTGGCGAACCTGCAGCGGATGAATGTTTCACTCTATTCTTCTTCAGAATTTTACAATTAACGACCGATGAGGGCCCGTTATCCATAAACGATGATTCAAAATCCCTACAATACCTTGGTCTCTTTATTTGATTGTTAAACAGGCACAACGGGCCAACTGCGTAATCTTCTGAGACGTGCTGCCCATGAGAAGCGCTTTAATTGGGCCAAATCCACGGGTGCCAATAACGATCATGTCGGCATCCACTTTTTCCGCAATCTTGAGTATTTGGTTCGCTGTATCACCTGCTTCGATTTGGCTGGAAACCTTCTCCACACCTATTTTTTTGGCAATTTCGACTGCGTGATTGGTGATGCGACCAGCAAGCGCATCCATGACATCCTGGGATATACGTTTATTTTCAGCGTTGCTCATCAGAGCAACCATTCCTCCAGTAACATTTTTCATATCTGGCTTTTGTGCTGACGGTTCGCGGACTATATGCTCGACCTCTGTCATTCTGCGAAATGCAGAAGGGGGTTCACCGTGCAACAGAACATGGCCAACGGTTAACTCAGCGCCAAATTTAACCGCAATTTCGGCTGCCGCTTTGATGACGGACAATTGATTACCTGACGATTACCAATACTAGGTTAGATGCGTCACTCCTTGAAGCCCAGATGGGCAAATTGGGGAAGCGGGAGTACG
>DGNZ01000251.1 GCA_002389175.1 Rhodospirillaceae bacterium UBA4479
ATGTTGCTGGGGGTGAATAAGTTTCGAGGGCCTTCGGAAGTCATAGCCAACTTTATATCGCATCAAATTCCGCGTGGCACTTAAAAGACTCATATAATTAGGGTAGAGTATTTTGAATTACATGGGAGATCGACATGGCCGACAAAACACCTGCTGCCTTCGACCCAGAACGTAACGCCCAGTTATTCAAAGATTTTACCGAACGGTCCCAGCGAATCATGAATTCGTTTATGGAGTGCCAGAAGATGGATGGCAATTATTCTGTCATTGATCCGGTGCAGGTGGGCTCCATGTTTATGGATGCGGCCACCAAAATGATGTCGGACCCCGCAAAATTCGCCGCCGCACAAACCCAGTTGATGCAGGGTTACGCCGATTTATGGCAGGCGACAGCGAAGCGAATGAGCGGAGAAGAGGTCGATCCTATTGTTGAGCCTTCGCCTGGTGATCGCCGCTTTAAGGATAGTGCCTGGTCTGATGAGGCAGTCTTTGATCATATCAAGCAGTCATATCTGCTGGCATCGAACTGGCTGACCGATCAAGTCCGTGATGTTGATGACGTTGATGATAAGACTCGGGAAAAACTGGCGTTCTATACCCGTCAATGGGTCGACGCGATGTCGCCCACGAATTTCGCTGTGACCAATCCAAAAGTCCTAAAGACCGCGTCCGAAACCAATGGCGAAAGTTTGATCAAAGGTCTTGATCAATTGCTGGGTGATTTGGAGAAAGGCAAAGGTGATCTTCGCATCTCCATGACCGATACAGAGGCGTTTGAGCTTGGCAAGAATGTCGCTGTCAGCGAAGGCAAGGTCATCTATCAGAACGATATGATGCAATTGTTGCAATATGCCCCATCAACCAAAAAAGTTGCCAAGCGGCCATTGCTGATCGTGCCGCCTTGGATCAACAAATTCTATATCCTCGACCTACAACCCAAAAACTCGCTCATCAAGTGGGCAGTGGATCAAGGCCATACGGTCTTTGTTATTTCTTGGGTGAACCCAGACGAGAAGCACGCCGATAAGGGTTTTGAAGATTACATGTTAGAAGGACCACTGGCGGCTATGGAAGCGATGGCATTGGCGACAGGGGAAAAGGACCTGAATGTTATCGGGTATTGCATCGGCGGCACGCTGACAGCATCGACGTTGGCCTACCTTGCGGCTGCCAAGGACACCCGGATCAAATCAGCAACGTTCCTGACCACGATGGTTGATTTCTCTGAGCCCGGCGAACTAGGCGTGTTCATAGACGAAGAGCAATTGGAACGCCTGGAAGAACACATGGACAAGCAGGGTTATCTTGATGGTCAACATATGTCGCAGGTGTTCAACCTGATGCGCGACAATGATCTGATCTGGTCGTTCGTGGTGAATAATTACCTGATGGGCCGAGAACCCATGGCATTTGATCTGCTGTATTGGAATTCTGATAACACGCGGATGCCAAAGATGATGCATTCACTGTATCTGAGGAAAATGTATTTGCAGAACAAACTTGTTGAGCCAGGTGGGATTACGTTGGGCGGTGTGCCGATTGATTTATCGACGATCAAGACGCCCGTGTACTGGCTGTCGACCAAGGATGACCACATCGCGCCTTGGACATCGACCTATAAGGCGACCCAAATCTATAAAGGGCCGAAGAAGTTCGTTCTTTCTGCCAGTGGCCATATCGCCGGGGTGATTAACCCGCCTGTCGCCAACAAATATTGCTATTGGACCAACCCGAAGATACCAGAAGATCCCGATGCATTTTTTGATGGTGCCAAACAGCATGACGGTTCGTGGTGGCCGGATTGGCAGAAATGGGTCAAGAAATACGCGGGTGGAGAAGTTGATGCGCGCGTTCCAGGGGATGGCAAGCTTGAGCCAATCCAAGACGCACCAGGTTCTTACGTAAACGTCCGCATCTAATCGCGTCTTGTCCGAGTTTATCGGGCGAGCAAGCCAGCCATCATATCACGATGTAAGCGCAGATGTCGGCCAGCAAAAGTGGGGTCGCATTTCACCGTTAACACGATGAATGCGCCTTCGAAAACGGTGAACGTGTGATCAATAAGCTCATCCGCATCTGCATCATACCCTGCGGCGTCAATCGCAGCCTGATATAGAGGGCGTAACCGCTCGCGCATAGAATCGAGTGCATCGCGTACTTTGATCGCGGCATTTTCGGGGTATTCTAGGCGTTGGAACGTGTAAGCGGCAAACATGCAGATTGGCGAGTCGGCCTGTAGATCGTCGAGCACTTCGGCATACAATCCAAGATACATCAAAAGGCGCTGCACCGGATCGTTCGTCAGGCGCTCAGCTTTAGTTAAAACTTCTTCCAGCAATATGGCATCCTGCTCGGCGAAACGGTCCAATACCGCATTTGCGAGATCTGCCTTGCTTGCGTAGTGGTGAAAGAACGCCCCCTTGGTCAAACCGGCACGTTTAATGATGCGGTCTACGGATGCGCCGGCGAAGCCATGATCAATGATCAGGCTTTCGGCAGCATCCAAAATGGCTGTTCGGGAGGCTTCACCAGAGCGTGGCATAATTAAAAAACCTTTTGGATCGTTAAAAATACATGAAAAATGTTATGAACAGCAATTAATCACTAAACAAGCCATTTTTTTTCCTTTTTTAAACATACCAATTGGTATAGTAACGCCTCTATTCGAAAGAAACCAGCGACGTATGGCGTCGCAGATGCTTGTTAATATAACGGAGATGACACGACCATGAGTTACGTAGATTGGATGATCAGAGGCCCGAAAATAGGCGGGTGTAATTGTGATTACGGTTGCCCTTGCGAATTCAACGCCAAGCCAACGCACGGTCAATGTGAGGGTATGGAAGCCATGCGCATCGAAGAAGGTTACTTCGGCGATGTGCGATTGGACGGTGTAATCTTTGCCGCACGCTTTCGTTGGCCAGGTGCGGTCCATGAAGGTGGCGGTATTGCCCAAGCATTCGTCCACAAGGACGCATCCGAAGCACAAGTGGAAGCCTTGTTTAAGATTTTGTCTGGTGAAGAGCAGGAGCCGACAACGATCTTTAACATTTACGGTGCAACGATGGATGCCGAACTTGACCCGATCTTCACCGACATTGAATTCGAATGCGATATTGAAAATGCTACGGGTTCATTCCGGGTAGCGGATGTGATGGATTTCAAATTGTCGCCGATCAAAAACCCTGTCACAGGCAACGATCACCGGGCTCAGATTAAGCTTTTCACATCGTTTGAATTTCAAGTAGCCGAAATGGCGAGCGCAAAATTCACAGCGTTGGGTCCAGATATGGAAATGTCAGAAGAACGTGTCTATGGCGCAATGATGGACGTGGCATATGGCCCGTATGGCATCATTGAAGATCGTTTAGTGACAAAGTCAGCAGCATAAAATTGGTCAGTTCGATGATATCTCGTTCAGCATATCAGCCTGGCCTAAGGTTGAAGGTCCTCAATCGTCCAAGACTATGGTCGATGGTCGCCCTTGTATTCGTTTGCGGGGGTGCATGGACATATACCGTCTTGGGCGCTGGCATGCCAATGTCAGCGATCACCATGTCGGCAATGCCGTCCGACATGGCGATGCCAACAACTGAATGGACTCCCTTACGCGCGCTACTGATGTTTGCGATGTGGTGGGTGATGATGATGGCGATGATGATCCCATCTGCGATGCCGATGATATTTTTGTATGATCGCGTCGCTCACCGATCCCATCCGAGTGACTGTTATCTGGGTATCTTTGTCGCTGGTTACATCGCGATCTGGGGGGGGGGTTAGCTTTGCGGCGATGGGCTTGCATGCTTTTGGTGATGCCCTGGGTCTTATCAATGGGATGATGACCACTGCATCTGGGTATCTTGGTGCAGCGTTACTGGTTGGTGCCGGGTTTTGGCAATTATCAGGCATAAAACTCAAATGTTTGGAAGCCTGTCGCTCTCCCGTTGAATTTCTGTCGCGCAATTGGCGGTCGGGTATCCAAGGGGCATTTCAGATGGGTGTCGCGCACGGTGTGTATTGTGTTGGGTGCTGTTGGGCCATGATGCTGTTGCTTTTTTATGGTGGCGTCATGAATTTGTATTGGATCATGGGCCTTTCTATGTTTGTCGTTTTGGAAAAAGTGCTGCCGTATTCACCCGTCGTAGGACGTTTGGTTGGACTGACGTTGATTGGGTCAGGGTTGATTATTCTCGCCCAAACGTAACAAACAGCATATTTGCCGGATTACGGGTTTCCGGGCATAGTGCGAGCCATGGCTGAAGGTAATTTAACAACGTTGGAAGTGCCGTCCGGTAAGGACCTTGGGGTGTCGTCGAGCCAGATCCACAGTCATTTGGAACTGCTGGCCGAAATGGGCCAGAGTTTCGCATCGACGGGTGATTTAAACGAATCCCTCTACAAAGCTGTTGAAAGAATTACTGAGTCCGTTGATGCCGAGGGCGGCGCGCTTTTCCTGATTGATGATACCGGTGCGTATCTTGATTGTTTGGCGTGCGTCGGTCCCACAGAAATCACAGGTCTGCGCCTGAGCCATGATCAGGGTATTGTTGGGCATTCGGTGCAAAACAACGAAGGCCGGATTGTCCGCGACGTATCCAAGGACCCGAATTTTCACCAAGGGGTCGACGAGCAAACGGGGCACACGACGAAATCCATTTTATGCGCGCCGATGAGCGTAAAAGGTGAGCGGATTGGCGCGATTGAGCTGATCAACAAACGCACCAATGATGGGCTATTTGATAGCAACGATTTGAATCTACTCCAGGTGTTGGCGTCTTCGGCGGCGCTGGCCATCTTAAATGCACGTATGTCAGCGGCATTGGTGGAACAAGAACGTGTGAAGCGCGAGTTAGAACTGGCGGCTGAGATTCAACGCTCGTTGCTGCCCGAAGACGGTGACATTGATTTCCCAATCAAAGGTGTAAACTTGCCAGCGCGCACGGTATCGGGGGATTTTTATGATTTTTATCCGTTAGATGATGGGCGGATTGCATTTACGCTTGGTGATGTTTCCGGCAAGGGCATGAATGCTGCGTTGCTGATGGCGAAAACGGCGAGCCTGTTGAGGTGTCTTGGAAAGTCGATCAAAGAACCAGGTCGACTGCTTGCCATCGTCAACGATGAGATTTGTGAGACAGCGACGCGGGGCATGTTCGTGACATTGGTCCATGGCGTGTATGATCCAGCCTGCGGCTATGTGCGGTTGGCGAATGCAGGACATGAGCCACCGTTGATTTTGTCAACAGATGGGACGTTCAAAGCCATCGATGCAGAAGCCCCGCCGTTGGGCATCGCGCCATCAATTCTCGGCGAAGAAAGTTTCCCTGAGACTGATTTCAATTTAGATGATGGCAAGCTGTTCGTATTCACCGACGGCGTGACCGAGGGATATATCGCCGAGAACGTTGAACTGGGTATTGATGGTTTGAAGGATATTCTTACCGCGCCCGATGCACCTGCCATGGCCGAAGTCTTGTCATCTATTGCTGAGAAAATTGGGGGCTTTGGCAATGCGCTTCGTGATGACGTAACGATCATTGGGATCGACGATGAGCTTGCCGCGCATACTTTACGAACACCAGATTTAAATTCGAAGCCGAGCGCGACAGAACTCCTGGGCGAAGAACTGATGCGGCTGCGTGTGTCAGCAAAAGCAAACCGACTACGATTAATCAGGAACGCGGTACGTGAGACCTCGGAATTTTGTGGATTCTCAAAGACCGATGTCGGCGATATTGTTTTGGCAGTGGACGAAGCGTGTCAGAATGTCATTCGCCATGCATACGGTGGTAAGGGTATTGGTGATATCTCAATAGAGCTTCGCCAACGCTCAGATGCGATGATAGTCATGATCCGTGATTTCGCCGATCCGGTCGATATTTCAAAAGTTAAACCACGGGATTTAGATGATATTCGTCCGGGCGGTTTAGGAACGCATTTAATTCAAGAAGTCATGGATGAAGTTGATTTCTTGCCCCCGCCGATAGATGGCGGCAATCTGTTGAGACTGGTAAAGAAAATTAAGGGGTGAGGTTCTGATGCAGCACGAAACGTCTGAAAAGGGCGGCGCGCTGGTGATTGCGTTTTCAGGGGATATCGACCTGCAGACATCACCGGATGCCCGAAAGGCATTATTGGCAGAAGTGGGGAAGGGGTCTCCTATTTTGGCAGATTTGTCAGGCGTGGGGTATATCGATTCCTCAGGCGTCGCGTCGTTGGTTGAATGTTTGCAAAGCGCCAAGAAATCGGGACAAAAATTTGCCCTGGTTTCTGTGAGCGAAAGTGCCCTTCGTGTCTTGCAGTTGGCACGATTAGACCGGGTGTTTACAATCTGTGATACGATTGATGATGGGATCGCCGCAGTAAGTTAAGCGGTGATAAAAGTTGGGCCAAACGGGGGAGCGTAGGGGTGGCGGAACAAAAGCCGACCGCAAGTGAACGCGTTGAAAGCGTCGGAAAGTCGACTGTCGGCTTCGTCGAGGCGATGGGCAATGGTGGAATCATCATTGTTGAAAGTGCCTATTGGCTTTTGTTTGGGGTTCGAGAACGACAAGCTGTTCGCCTTAGCGCCATTATCCAACAGATGATGGAAATCGGCGTCAATGCGATCCCGATCATCCTGATGCTGACTGGGACCATTGGGGTCATGTTGGCAATTCAAGGCATTCACACACTGCGTATTTTTGGTGCGGAAAGCCGTGTGACTGTCGGTATCGCATTTTCTGTCGTGCGTGAATTTGCCCCCCTGATTACGGGGATTCTCGTCGCAGGCCGATCTGGTTCTGCATTGGCAGCGCGCATCGGGACCATGAAGATCAATCAAGAAATCGATGCCTTGAAGGTCATGGGCATTAATCCGACGCGCTTTCTTGTTGTACCTGCGTTGGTGGCGATGCTGGTCATGGTGCCCGCGCTTACGCTTATGGGCATGTTCATGGGATTGTTTGCGGCGGGGCTATATGTAAATGCTGATTTGGGTATTTCACTAGCGGCGTACTTCTATGACACCCTCGATATTCTGTCTCTTGATGACATGTGGCATGGGCTGGGCAAAAGCTGCATCTTTGCCGTATTGATTGCTGTCATCGGCGTTGTGAACGGCGCTGGCGTCCAAGGTGGTGCCGAGGGAGTGGGCAAGGCAACAACACGGTCCGTGGTGCAGGCTATTTCGGCGATTATCATCACCGATATGATTTTTGCCTTTGTGGCAACACGGTAAGGCTGAACATGCGTAATGCAGCATCCATCCTAAAGGAACGTAAATCCCGCCAACGCCCCGAAACGGGTCCCGAGGCTGTCATTGAGGTCGAGGATTTAGTGACGCATTACGGAGATCGTAAAATCCTTAATGGCATCAGCCTAGAAGTGCGCAAAAACGAAATCATGGTGATCATGGGGGGCTCTGGGTCTGGGAAGTCTACGCTCCTGCGCCATTTGATGGCGTTAGAGGAAAAGACCTCAGGCTCGATGCGTATCCTTGATCACGACATCGATAAGATATCTCGCAAAGAATTCTTGGATGTTCGTAAAAAGCTGGGTGTCGCCTTTCAATCGGGGGCACTTTTCAGTTCCATGACGGTGGGCGAAAATATCATGCTGCCGCTCTACGAGCATACCGAGCTTGATCGTATGACGATGGAGATCATGGCGCGCATGAAGCTTGAGGTCGTAGAACTCTCGGGCTTCGAAGACCTGATGCCATCGGAATTGTCTGGCGGCATGGTCAAACGCGCTGCCTTTGCACGTGCCATTGTTATGGATCCACGTGTCCTGTTTTGTGACGAACCTTCTGCTGGGTTGGACCCTGTTGTGGCGTCGGCGTTGGATGATTTGATTTTGGATATGCGCGATGCGATGGGGATGAGCATTGTCGTGGTGACGCACGAACTGGATAGCGCGTTTAAGATCGCAGATCGGATCACGATCCTTGATCGCGGCGATATTTTGATGATTGGCACGGTTGAAGAAGTCTTGAACGCGAAAAATGACCGTGTTCAGGCGCTACTGAACCGAACACCTGAAGAAGATACAATGGATCCGGATGACTATCTGAACCGACTTGTCGGCGAGGAAAATCCGGGGACGGCCCACCTGTGAGGACGCAACTGTGAGAACAAGCAAACTTAGTTATTTTGCCGTCGGCTTATTCGTCATTTCGATGATTGTCGGATTAATTGTCGCGGTTGCACTGCTGACAGGCCGCACCGGGGCGACCGATAGCTATCATGCTTATTACGCCAATGTGACCGGTGTGAAGTTTGGGACGCAGGTGGTATATGAGGGCTATCCCATTGGGCAAGTCCTCGAAGTAACACCTGAACCCAAAGATGGACGTATGCGGTTTCGCGTGGACTTTGATGTTACCAAAGGATGGATCATCCCGAACGATAGTGTTGTGGAAATTGCGGCACCTGGATTGTTAGCTGCTGTGACACTGGCGATTAACGCCGGGGATAGCATCACGCCACATGATCCGGGGACAGAGGTCAGCGCACGAGAACGCGCAGATATGTTCGCAGCCGTCGCCGATGTCGCAGGGGACTTTGGTGATTTGTCGAATAACTTCCTCAAGCCATTGCTCACCAACGTAAATACCGCAGTGACCCAGGTGAACGAGTTTCTTGCTGTAGATGGTGAAGGTCGATTGATTGCAGCGGATGCGCGGAAAACCATGACATTAGCGCGTGAAATCATGGGCGATTTACGCGGTCGTATACCCACACTTGCGGGCCAGCTAGAAGGTATTATGGCTGATATAAGTGATACCAGCGCACGTTTAAATAATGTCCTTAGCCCATCAAATCAGACCAAAATCATCGGTATGATTGATAATCTGAATGCGGCAACCCAGAAATTCGACACGGTGCTGATTACGCTGAATTCGATCCTGCGTGATGTTGATGACCTTGTCTTGGATGAAGACGGCGATATCGCGCGAATGGCCAAGGAAAGCCGCTACATTGTCGAGTCCGTGGCGCGCAATATCGATGCGATTAATCAAAACATGGATGGGGCCGCACGAAACATGTACGAGTTCAGCCGACAGATTCGCCAAAATCCTGGTTTGCTGCTGGGTGGGACATCTCCGGCGGATAAAGGGGATGCGCAATGATCAGCCAGTGGATAAAGGTGCTGAAGGCTCCTGTCGTCAGATGCGCAAGTGCGATGATAATGTTGGGCGTTTTAGCTGCCTGTGCAGCCCAGGCCCCAGTGCCGCAGGATAAATTCTATCGTCTGCAAGCGGTCTTGGCTTCGGCCCCCTTAACGGCGCCTATCTTGCCGGGTGTTTTGGAAATTGAACGTTTCACAGCGGATGGGCTGACAGCAGGCCGTCCGATCGTTTATGCCGATTCGTCCGATCCGAACCAACTGCGCGAATATCATTATCATTTCTGGACACAGACACCGACGGTGATGTTGCGCGATGAATTGGTGGCGTATTTGCGCAAAGCGGGTGTAGCGAAAAACATTGTGACACCTGAAATGCGGTTAGAGGCTGACTATATATTGTCAGGCCGGATCCGCATGTTAGAGCAAGTCATTGGTGCCCAAAAGGGTACAGTGATGGAATTGGAAATTGCCCTGCGCAATCCGCGAAATGGCAAACTTCTGTTCCTAAAACCGTATCGTCACGAAGTAGAGCAATCAGAAATCGGTGTTGCCGCAGCAGTTGATTCATTGAACGAGACGCTCAACATCATTTACGCTGATGTCTTGGCTGATCTTAAGAACTTATGAGCCGAAGACCATCGCGGCGTGGACGCGGCGCTAAGAAACCACGTGTAAAACTACCGCCGCCTGCCACCGTTGATATAGAAACACTTGAAAGTCACGGCGATGGGGCTGGGCTGGCCCCTGACGGCAAACGTGTTTACGTGCCCTGCACCTTGCCAGGGGACCGCGTTCA
>DGNZ01000429.1 GCA_002389175.1 Rhodospirillaceae bacterium UBA4479
TTCGGCATCCACACAGGACCCATCCGGCACGCCCGGCCCACCAGAGACATACACACGGCGGTTGGAAATTTCGGCCGTCGCATCGTCATAGTCCCAAACCCAGATCGTATTGCGCAGGCTATCGCCAAGATAGAACAGGTCGCGTTCGGGCGACCAAACCATTGTATTTGGAATACCGAATTCGGGTTCGCTCAAGGGTATTGCACCATCCGCGTCTATCCTGAACAGCCGCCCGCACGCGCGCGCCTGTTCACGGGGCTGCAGATCTTCTGTCAGGTTGTTTTCCATACTGGCGACCCACATACGTCCCGAAGGATCGCAGGCCCCTTCATTCAGCCGCATTGACGGATCAGTCTCGGCGCAGATCAGCGGGCCGGTCTTTCCGTCTTGCCATCGCGCTACACCTTTGGCGAAGGAAACCATCGCACTCCCATTCAGATCGAGCGCAAGTGCAGTGGGGAGATCGTCAGTTTCAAACCTTGCAGTATCACCGTTCGCGAGATCCCGGGTCACCAGCGCTTTGCTCGTAATATCGACCGACCAAACCTTGCCATCCCTCGGGTTCCAAAATGGGCTTTCGCCGACGCCATCGCGCCTGTCCCCGAGGATGCGAACAGTCATCTGATCGCCCTCGCAGGCTTTTCGTCATGTTCAAAGTATTCAGGAAATCTTTCGCGTGCTTCGGAAATATAGTCAAAAATCCTGCGCAAGTGCTTGATCATCCGCTGTTCAGCGCGCGCCGCGTCGCCCTTTTCAATGGCGTCCGCTATGGCCACGTGCTGCTTGATAATTGTATCGAGGTCTTCAACGCCCGACACCATTAAATGCCGGAACCTGTCCATGTGATCTTTGAGGCGTAGAATCTCTGGCAGGACGCTAGGCTGTTTGGCATATTCCGTGATAAGACCGTGAAACGCCTCATCGGAGGCATAAAAACTCTCGGTATCTTCGAATGTCACATATGTGCGCTGCAAGGTTATTTCCTTGCGCAATCCTTTGACGAGACCCGCCTCATTGCCCGATGACATGGCGCGTCGCAGCAACGCAACTTCTAGGGCTTCGCGCATGAATTGCGACCGATTAAGATCTTCCGTTCGCAAAGGTGCGACTTGGGACCCACGTTGCGGGACGACATCGACAAACCTGTTTTCCGCAAGTTTTGTGAGCGCTTCGCGAGCCGGTGTTCGGCTGACCCCCAACATCTCTGAAACTGATGCCTCAGACAGGACCTGGTAGGGCTTTAATTCGAACCTCAGGATTTTCTGATGCAGGTCGTCATAAACCTGCCGCGCCAATGGCATAGAGCGGTTGGATTTTGCCGTCTTGAGAAGTGCCATCTTTTCCCCCGTTCAGGATTGTTGGACCTGCAGACCCTGCATGAAATGCTTTCTGAGTAAAAAGAAAAGCACAATGCTGGGCAGGGACGCCAAAAGGGCCGCCGTCAGGACGATATTTGGTCCAATGGATGAATAGCTGCCTTGGAAGACCAACAATGCATTCATGATTGACCGCGTTTCCAAGCGATTGCCTAACACGGTCGAAAACAGCATGTCATTCCAGATCCACGTAAACTGCAGCAAGAACACAGCTGTCATGGGGGCAATCGTGTTGGGCAGGATAATCTTGAAAAAGACCGTGAATTCACTGGCGCCGTCCATGCGGGCGGCTTCGTCCATTTCACGCGACAGACCGGACATGAAGTTGCGCAGCACCAGCGTTGGAAACGGAACGCAAATTGCGGTGTAGAATAAGAGCATTCCCATGTGCGAATTCAGAAGACCCAGTTTCTGATACCCAAAGAAAAGTGGGATGAGATACATTTGGAACGGAAAGACGGTGCCTGCGAAAATGAGCATGAACCATCCGTTGCGGAACGGGATATCGAGGCGCGTAATGGCAAAGGCTGCCATAGCAGCGAAGAATACAGCCAGGGACGCGCCGACCGTGCCATAAAATGCCGAGTTGAGCATGGCTTGTCCCATGCTCCCCAGCTCCCATGCTCGGGTCACGTTGTCCCACAACGGTGCGACCCCTTCGGGCAATGCCAAAGGTGGATTGCGCGAATATTCATTGCTCGATTTGAAGATCGATATCGCCAGAAAGTAGAATGGCACGATCCACAGCAATGCAAATCCGACTGCTGCGACCAGTTTCAGGGTGCTGCCTTTGTGTTTTGCAGCCTCGCGTCGTTCGATGGCGTCAAGATCAAGTGTCGAGATGTCAAATGCCATTAGCGTGTCATCCTGTCTACGCGGGCCTGAAGCACCGTCTGTAACCAAGTTACACAGAGTACCACAAGGCCGATAATGACCGCAACCGCAGAGCCGAAGGCCCAGCTGCCTTTCTGGAACGCCTCGAAATACATGAACACGGCAAGGGCAAGGCTGCGTTGACCGGGGTAATTCGCGCCCATGACCCAAAGCAGATCGAAAACGGTGAAGCCTGCCAGAACCGAGAGAATAGTGACCATCAGCAAGGTAGGCATCAGCAACGGCAAGGTGATGTAGCGGAAAATCTGCCAGCGGTTTGCACCATCGATATGGGCCGCCTCAATCGGGTCTTTGGGGATGGC
>DGNZ01000060.1 GCA_002389175.1 Rhodospirillaceae bacterium UBA4479
GACATCGAACCGCGGTGCTTGTCACCTACGCGCCAGCCCGTTTGCCGATGACTTTGCGCATGTGCGGACCGAAGGCAAAGCCGAGATCGTTAAGACATCTCAAGACCGAAACGCAGCATGGGATTCCACAGGTGTCTGTCTTTTTGCAGGCAACGCCTGGGAAATCGAAGACTTGGTCGCGCAGCTGGCAGGGGCACTTCCTGGCAGTTGGTCCAAGGATCGTTTCATGGAAGCGGGCGAACGCATCTGGAACCTGGAACGCATGTTCAACATGAACGCAGGGTTCACCAAAGCCGATGACACATTGCCCAAACGCGTGATGGAAGAACCTGCACCATCGGGTGCCGGCAAAGGCAAAGTCGCCGAAATAGGTAAAATGCTGCCCGAATATTACGAACTTCGCGGGTGGACACCTGATGGCGAGCCAACGACCCAAACCAAGTCACGCCTGGGTCTTGCTGGCGCATGATTACGGTCGGCTTTCAACTGGTTTCCATCGATCCATCCGAAGCCAAAGGATTGGGTAAAGATGGCGTTGGGGAAATCCCGGTAAAAGACGGCGGCACGCTGGCCGACGCCATGAAGATGGTCGGCCTGTTAGCCGGAGAGCCCTACATGACCATGGTCAACGGCAATCCTGTCCCGCTTGAAAACCGTGACACCAAAGTCCTGAGCGATGGTGATCAGGTCGTGGTCTTCCCCCCGATTGAGGGTGGCTGACCACGTACAGAAAAAGGGCGCGACCAAGGCCGCACCCTTTTTTCTGGCTGGGAAACAACTGTCGTTTCGTTTAGTTTACAGCGCTTCGCGTGCGGGGACGTAGTCGTAGCCTAAGTCGTGTGCGACAGCTTCTTCAGTGATTTTACCGTCAATGACGTTAAGGCCATTTAAGAAGTGCTCACTCGATAGCAAAGCATCTTTGTATCCACGGTCTGCCAGCATCAATGTGTAAGGCAACGTCGCATTGTTGAGCGCATGGGTCGACGTGCGCGGAACACCGCCGGGCATATTGGCGACACAGTAATGCACGACATCGTCGATAACGTATGTCGGCTCTGCGTGGGTTGTCGCTTTTGATGTCTCAAAGCACCCACCCTGATCGATAGCCACGTCAACCAAGACCGATCCTGCCTTCATGCCAGATACCAATTCACGGGTCACCAGTTTCGGTGCAGCTGCCCCTTTGACCAATACAGCACCGACAACCAAATCAGCTTCAAGCACTGTGGCTTCTAATGCGGCTTGCGTCGAATACATCGTCGTCAGCACAGGACCAAAACGTTCGGACAAGTGGTTGAGCACGTCCAGATTTCGATCCAGAACCGTGATATCGGCCCCCATGCCGACGGCCATTTGAATGGCATTTTCACCAACAACGCCGCCACCAATAACGGCAACTTTGGCTGGTGCGATGCCCGGCACGCCACCAATCAAAATACCTTCGCCGCCTTGGGCGCGTTCCAAGCAATGTGCCCCCGCCTGGATCGACATCCGGCCAGCAACCTGAGACATCGGTGCCAATAATGGCAAGCGGCCCTTGGCATCTGTGACCGTCTCGTAGGCGATGCAGATCGCACCGCTATCGACCAAATCCTTGGTCTGTTCTGGATCGGGGGCCAGATGCAGATACGTGAACAAGATTTGCCCGGGGCGGAGCATTTTACGCTCAACAGCCTGTGGCTCTTTGACCTTCACGATCATGTCGGCGCGGGCGAAAATCTCTTCGGCGGTATCAAGAACCGTGGCACCTTGTGCTGCATAATCGTCATCGCTACGACCGATGCCGATACCGGCATTGGCCTCGACAATAACTTCATGGCCGTGTGCGACAACTTCGCGCACGCTCGTGGGCGTCAGACCGACCCGAAATTCGTTGTTTTTGACTTCCTTTGGAACACCGATAAGCATTGCATTTCCTCCCCTGCAAAAGCTCGACCCTCAATGATCGTAATAATAAGATTATTCGACAATTGGGGCGCATGTCCTTGCAAAGAAACGGCCTCAAAGACCCTGAATTGATATTTTCTCTTTAAATTAGACCAAACTTCGAATTTAATTCGAATATGTTGGATAAGATCGATAGAAACATCATTTCAGCCCTGCAAAACGACGGCAGATTGTCGAATGTCGCATTGGCGGATCAGGTTGGATTGTCGCCGTCTGCATGTCTGCGGCGGGTCCAAATTCTCGAAGAGACAGGTGTTATCAGTGGTTATACGGCATTGGTGAATGCCAAAGCCCTGGGGCACACCACCAACGTCATTGTTGCGATTACTCTGGATCGACAGAACGGTGAATTTTTAGAGGCGTTCGAAGACGCCGTCGCAGCATGCCCGGATGTCATGGAATGCTATTTGATGGCAGGCGAAGCGGATTATGTGCTGCGGGTCATTGTCAAAGATGCCGCTGATTACGAACGCGTCCACAAAGATTTGCTGTCACGACTTCCGGGGGTGGCGCGGATTCAGTCCAGTTTTTCATTGCGCCAAGTCGTCGGGCGGAATGGCATCGACGTCAATATTCCGTGATCCGTTGACGGCTGGTCTAGTACTTCTGACACAAACGCCCATATGATATCGTAGAGTTGAAGGAGACCAAGTGATGTTTGGATTGTTTAAGAAACCCACCGAATTACCCACCGCGGATACCGCGTTGCCGGGACGCCCCGAGGCCATTCCAACGGCTAAACGTCATGCGGTGAACGGCAATCCGCTAAAAGGCCCCTTCCCAGAAGGTTTAGAGACCGTGATCTTCGGCCTGGGATGTTTCTGGGGTGCGGAGCGCATGTTCTGGAAGCTTCCGGGTGTTTATACCACGGCCGTTGGTTACGCAGCGGGGCAATCCCCCAATCCGACGTACGAAGAAGTATGTTCAGGGCGCACAGGCCATAACGAGGTTGTGCTGGTGGTTTTCGATCCGTCGTTGATCCCGTTCAGCACGCTTTTGAAAACATTCTGGGAAGGCCACAACCCGACCCAAGGGATGCGCCAGGGCAACGACGTCGGCACACAATATCGATCTGGCATTTACGTCATGTCAGACGAACAACGCGCGAGCGCCGAAGCCACCAAAAAAGAATTCGCCAAGAACCTGAAACAAGCAGGGTATGACGCGATCACCACGGAAATTCTGGATGCACCAGAATTCTATTACGCTGAAGATTACCATCAGCAGTACTTAGCCAAGAACCCCATGGGGTATTGTGGCCTGGGGGGCACGGGCGTGTCCTGCGGCTAATATCGACAATACGCGGCGCGGCCTAAATCCGCGTCGCGCTTGATGGCAAATCGTTGAGCTTTGTCATCTCCGGCTTTTTCAATAGATTCTGATCATCCAGCCAAGCGCTAAAAAAGCCGATGGCATCGTCGCCCCAAAAGACCTCTCCGCCCGCTGTGAACGTCGGTACTCCAAAGACATTTTCTGATAACGCTTGTTCACCATTCGCGATCAGTTCCTTTTTCACGGCAGGGTCCGCAATCAAGTCATCGCCGTTGTTGATACCGACCGCAGATTGTATGGCCTGCCATCCGGCATCGTTATCGGGCAGATGCCCCTCACCCCAAATCGCGTGAAAAATTTTGCCAACCACGTCAGGCGTTGAGCCCATGGCGATGCATAACCGCAGGGCCCGGATCGGATTAAACGGATGCGCATCGGGGAATTTAAAAGGCACACCGCGCGACGCCGCCAAGTACGTCACCATCCGGTATGTGAAAAGTTTTTTGGATGGGATTTCGGCTGGTCCCTTTTGACCGTGTGCATTCAGCAGCCCCGCAAACAATACGGGCTTTAACGAGATATCAGCACGGTCAGCAACCTCGCCAAGCCTGAGCGACTGCAAATACGCAAACGGCGAAATGACGTCGAAGTACCAATGAGTGTGCATGATTAAATTCCTTAAAGTTCGAGCGCTGTTGAATAAGACAATCCCTCATCCATGGGTTATTCTGCAACAATGTTTATCTTAATACACGGGGCCTATCACGGCGGTTGGTGCTGGGACGCGGTTGCCGATCAGTTATCCAAGAATGGGCACCACGTCCAAGCACCCAACCTGCCGGGACATGGTCGCGACTCTGGATGGCTTTCGGATCAGACGATGCCAGACTATGTTGATCGCATTGTTAAACTACTGGATGCAGCGCCTTCGAAAGTCACATTGGTCGGCCACAGCATGGGTGGTGCCATCGCGACGGCGGCGGCCAACGCCCGCCCCGATAAAGTTGAACGGATCATTTACCTCACAGCCTATATCCCCATTGACGGTGAAAGCGTCGGTGATGTGGTCAAAACGGACCCGGCATCGCACGTCCAGGTTGACCGTGTGGATGTAGAAGGTCTGGGGGCCGTATCGTTAAAGTCAGGCACGTTGGCCGATGCATTTTATAATGACGCGACGACGCGCATGCTGCACTTCGCCGAGGACCGCGTTCAGTTGCAATCCCCGATCCCATTCCGCCACACATTTGAACTGACGGATCTAACAGCCATCCCAAAGGCCGCGATCATTTGCACCCGAGACCGCGCGATCTCACCCGATCATCAACGGATGATGGCCGTCCGTGCAGGATGTGATCCGATTGTCGATATTGATAGCGGACACTCACCGTTCGTGACACAACCTGAAGCCCTGAAAGACGCCATATTGAACATCAAAAGCTAAGTTATTGAAATTATTGAATAATTTATATAAGTCGTTGATTTAATTGGCTTATTTCGACAATGGGTTTGTTCCGCAAAAACGACCCTTTTTGTTACGCATCCGAAATGACATTGCCTATATGTTAGATATAGGTACGTTTCATCGGTCTGCCAAGATCATGTCCGCGGCTTTTTCTGCAATCATCATCGTGGGTGCATTGGTATTGCCACTGATCAGGCGCGG
>DGNZ01000084.1 GCA_002389175.1 Rhodospirillaceae bacterium UBA4479
CCCGACAAGCAGGGCGGCGACAGCAAAAGGACGATGCATCTTCATATTTTAATTCTCCAAAACGTCTGATGTCTCTGCGCGCGGATTGCGATGATCGCGGGCATCAGCGTAAGTTTAGGGCTCACATTTAATTATAGCGTCAGCACCTATGCCTGACGATTTTGACGAAAGCGAGGCAACGTGCAAGTTGATCCGCAGACCCTGATGATCCTGGGCGCCGTCGGCGTCGCCGTAATCGTCGCATTGATCGCCTTGATGACCGGATCAAAGGCGCGCACCGAACAGGCCATTCGGTTGCAGCAACTGACCGACGCGGCGCAAAGCCTCGCCAATACACAAAATGCCATGGCCGGACGGATGGAACAATCCCAGGCCGACACCAACCAGCGCCTTGAAGGATTGCAAAAACGTCTGGGCGATAGTCTGCACGATCAAACGGAACGCACAGGTCAGACGCTCAAGGTTTTACACGAACGCCTGGCCGTCATCGACAGCGCGCAGAAAAATATCACCGATCTGTCACAGCAGATGGTCAGCCTGCAGGATATTTTGTCCAACAAACAGGCGCGCGGCGCGTTTGGCGAAATACAATTGAATGATCTGGTCACGGCGGCTCTGCCAAAATCGGCCTATTCGTTTCAGGTGACGTTATCGAACGGCAAGCGCGCGGACTGTATGCTCGACCTGCCAAACCCACCCGGCCCGATTGTCATCGATAGTAAATTCCCGCTCGAAAGTTACGAGCAGTTGCGGAACGCCGAAACCGATGCCGAGAAACTCCAGGCCGCTCGCGCATTTGGGACGTCGGTTAAAAAACACATCCACGACATCGCAGCACGCTACATCATCCCCGGTGAGACCGCCGAAAGCGCGTTGATGTTCCTACCCTCCGAAGCAGTCTATGCCGAGCTTCATGCCAATTTCCGCAACGTCGTTGAAGAAGGGTTCAAGAACCGGGTCTGGATCGTCTCACCGACCACATTGATGGCGACGCTGAACACAGTGCGCGCCATCCTGCGCGACGTGCACATGCGCGAACAAGCCCACGTCATCCAGGCCGAGATCGGCAAATTGTTAGAGGATTTGGGCCGCTTGGATCAACGCGTCGATAAGCTGCAAACGCACTTTGATCAGGCGAACCATGACATAAAACAAATCCGCATTTCCTCGGATAAAATCACCAACCGAGGCAACAAAATCGACGCCCTGCAACTGGGCGACGTGGATGAGCCGGTGGAGTTATTGCCGGGCACGAAGGCGGCTGAGTAGCCAGTGCATGGATTCCCGCCTGCACGGGAATGACGGGGAGTGATTAGGTTTTACCCCCCTTTCTATATCGTCACCCTCGCGAAGGCGGAGGTCCATCAAAACTAGGGTTATGGATTCCCGCCACAGCCTGTGCCCGCGCCGGCGGGTGCGGGAATGACGGGAGTGATTAGGTTTTACCCCCCCTTCTATATCGTCACCCCCGCGAAGGCGGGGGTCCAACAAAACTAGGATTATGGATTCCCGCCTGCGCGGGAATGACATTTAGAGATCAGAAAACGGGCTAAACCCATCCATCGCCTCGCTCATGAATAAGCATGGGTATGTTTACATTATGGCCAGTGGTCTGAATGGCACACTATACATCGGTGTCAGTTCTGATCTGGTGAAGCGGGTTTATGAGCACCGCAACGGCATCGTTGATGGATTCACAAAGAAGTATAACTGCAAACTGCTCGTTTTCTTTGAGAAGTATGATGACATCCGCGATGCAATAGCGCGCGAAAAAACTATGAAGAAGTGGAATCGTGCATGGAAGCTAAAGCGGATTTTTCAGGCCAACCCTGATTGGCATGACCTATGGGATGATATCTCGAATCCTTAAATGCTGGTCACCTCCGCGTAGGCGGAGGCCCATACTGAATTATATGTGGGTCCCGGCTTTCGCCGGGATGACAAGGGAGGGAGCGGTATGACAACTCAAAAACACCTTAAACCGGTCTTCGATCCCGTAGTGCCGCCGACAGCGTCCCGTCATCCAGATAATCAAGCTCTCCCCCCACGGGCACACCATGGGCGAGGCCGGATACTTTGACGCCGTGTTCGCGCAGGCGGTCGGCGACGTAGTGTGCTGTGGTTTGGCCGTCGACGGTGGCACTGGTCGCCAGGATCACTTCGACGATGCTGGCCGATTCGGCGCGGCTGACCAGTTCGGGAATGCGTAAATCGTCGGGGCCGACGCCATCCAGTGCCGACAGCGTGCCGCCCAGCACATGATAGCGCCCCTTGTAACTGACGGTGCGTTCCAGCGCCCACAGATCGGCGACGTCTTCGACCACGCACAGTATTTTCGGATCGCGCCGGTGATCGGTGCAGATGCCGCACGGGTTCACGGTGTCTAAATTGCCGCACGTGTCACATGCGTGCACACGCTCGCTGGCATCGGTCAGCGCGGTCGCCAGCGGATGCATCAGGGATTCACGACGTTTCAATAAATGCAGGACAGCACGGCGCGCGGAACGGGGTCCCAGTCCCGGCAGGCGGGACAGCAACTGCACCAGTCGATCGATTTCCTGTTCGGCCAAAGGTCTAACCTAAAACGGCAGCTGCATCCCCGGCGGCAACGGAATGCCCCCGGTGACGTCTTGCATTTTTTCGCGCGCGATTTCATCCGCCTTGGTTTTGGCATCGTTGATGGCAGCGACGATCAAATCTTCCAACACCTCGGCGTCTTCGGGATTGACCAAAGACGGGTCGAGCAGGACATTTTTGGCCTCGCCCTTGCCGTTCAGCGTGACCTGGCACATGCCACCGCCAGATTTACCGATGACTTCCAAATCCAGCATTTCCTGCTGCATATCAGCCATCTTTTGTTGTATTTCCTGGGCCTGCTTCATCATTTGCGCCAGATTTTTCATGGTGGTCGATGCTCCGGTGATGTGTTCGTTGGGGATGCGGGGTATAATCGTTACAAGACCGCCGCGTCCTGTTGATGGCGTTATAGCATTTATATTCGGAAAGGCCACGAATGCAGCATCAAAACCTATTCGTTTTCGACATCGAAACCGTCCCCGATACCGACGCCGCGTTTAACCTGACGGGTGAAACATCACCCGATGTCGAGGTGCGTCGCAAAGCAATCGAAGACTATCACCTGGACGTCACCGATGGGCGAAACAGCTCTCCGCGTCAGCCGTTTCACAAGGTCGTCGCCATCAGTTTCTTGGAAGCCGAGATCGAGCGCGATTCCGGCCAAGAAGGCTATTTGATGAAAGATTTGCGATCCGGCGGTGAAGCCGGGTTCGACGAAAAGCAATTGCTGCAGGGATTTTTCACCTACGTAGAGCGCATCCGCCCGCGCTTGGTCAGCTATAACGGACGCTCGTTCGACCTGCCCGTGTTGAAATACCGCGCCATGGTGCACGGCATATCGGCCCCTTGGTTGCATAAATCAGGCGATAAATGGAACAGCTACAGCTATCGATATGCCGCTGACTGGCATTGCGATTTGCTGGAAGTGCTGTCCGATTTCGGGGCCTCGGCGCGAGTCAAATTGAACGAGGTTTGCGCCGCGTTTGGGATTGCCGGAAAATTCGGTGTCGATGGGTCCAAGGTTGCGGCCATGATGGACGCCGGGCAGATCGACGAAATCCGGCACTACTGCGAAACCGATGTCTTGAACACGTACC
Organism: Rhodospirillaceae bacterium UBA4479; assembly: GCA_002389175.1. Lineage (GTDB taxonomy): Bacteria > Pseudomonadota > Alphaproteobacteria > Rhodospirillales > Casp-alpha2 > UBA4479. The sequence goes on from DGNZ01000084.1 coordinate 3,675, forward strand.
TGGTCTATTTGCGCTACCAGTTGCATACCGGAACGTTATCAAAACCCGGATACAACGCCGCCGTCGCCGACGTGATTTCGTTTATAGATGCGGAAAAAGAAAAGCGCCCGTATTTAAATGATTTCATGGAAGCCTGGGGCGAGGCGTCGGGGAACAAGTTTATTTTGGACTGAGTTAATGACGCCCCCCTATCTCTCGTACCGTCATTCCCGCGGAGGCGGGAATCTGAAAACCTTCATGAGATCCCCGCCTGCGCGGGGATGACGATTGTCTATTTAAGAATTGTAATTATTTATCAATTCTATCCATAGCGATATCAATGGATAAGCGCGGCTATGTATACATCATGACAAATAAGCCCGATGGGGTAATGTACACTGGCGTAACATCAAACTTGGTCAAGCGGGTATATGAGCACCGCAACAGCTTAGTCGATGGATTTACAAGCAAGTACAATTGCAAGCGACTCATCTATTTTGAGGAACATCCAACTATGAGTGGCGCCATTTCTCGTGAGAAAGCGATGAAGAAATGGAACAGGTCCTGGAAATTAAGATTGATAAATGCGACGAACCCCGATTGGTGTGATCTATGGCGGGCAATCACTTCATCTTGAAATAAAGACTGCCAACCTCAATCACGTATCCACCCCAAAGTAATCACCCAGATTAACACCGACATTGATGTAGTCCGATATCGAGCGCATGGCCGTGCTGTAAAATCCGACGGCGACCACGCGGTCGATGCCTGTATCAGCGCTGGAGCGGCACGGCATCCGCAGTACGGCCTCGAATTTTTGGTTCCAGGTTTTTTCCCACAAGCACGAAACAAACAATCCGGGTTGCGCGTTTTCCACGACCCAGCGGTATTGCTCTTCGGAATATTGCGCGTGGCGAGGTGGCGATAGATCCGATATCCGCAAATCGGTCATGCTGCGCCCATCGGCAGTGGCAACCTGTGAGCCCCAAAACCGATATCGGCCATAACCAGGGCCATCATCGATATCGACCACCATCATGAACGGCAGCACTTCGCTTTCAAAATCCAGGAAATCCAGATCGCCCCAGATGGGCACCTGTCCATCGATGCACTTACTGACCCAGGTCTCGTGCGCCGTAACCAAAGCATCAATCCGCATATCGGCGACATCTATGCGATAGAATTGGGGGTTATCATCAGCCATCAAACGATACCCACCACATACGCGTCACGTAGTGTCACCGTCCTCTGACGGCTCATCATCGGGTGCGGGATCAGCATCCAGTTTCGGGCGAACGACGGCGCGAACATTTTCGACCTGCGCGCCCGGGAATGTTTCCAACACGGCCTTTACCAGCGGATGAGTCGCGGCTTCGACGCGGGCCGCCTCGGCGTCGGCGGCTTTGTTTTCGGCGACCGTGGTCGAGCCTTCTTTACCCGAAAGGGCCAAGGTCCAAGACATCTTGGTTTCTTCTTCCAAGAAGCTTTTAAGACGCTGGACCAATTGACGGTCGGCCCCTTGGCCCGCGTTGATTTCCAGATGGCCTGGTTCAAACCGGACCGTGCGCAACTGGGTTTCGATAAACCATTGCAGGCGACCTTCGCGAAGTTCCCCCGCACGCAATGCCACTTCGTCCAGGTTTGCAAACACCCGGGCCGATGGTTGTGCCACCGCTTGAATTTGAGCATGGGCATGGGCTGTCGGTGCGGGATCGGTATGCGTTTCCGCTGATGTCTGCATCGCTGGTGATGCCCCCGATGATTGCGTGGACCCACCGCCGCCACCCGGCGGTGCACCGCCGCCTTGCGGGGCATTGCCAGGTGCAGCGCCTGAGCCATCCTGCATCGCCTTCACCGCATCGCCTGGTGTCGGCAAATCAGCGGCATAGGCCAAGCGGACCAAAACCATTTCAGCAGCCGCCAAGGGTGATGGCGCGCTAGAAACTTCACTTAGGCCTTTGAGCAACAACTGCCACGCACGGGTCAGTTCCGGCATGCGCAACGTTTCGGTTAATTCCTTGCCTTTGGTGCGCTCGTTTTCAGGCACATCGGGCGCGTCGGCCGCTTCGGGGGAGACTTTTACCTTGGTCAGCCAGTGCACCAATTCCAGCATGTCTTCGACCACAGATGATGGGTCGGCGCCGTTGTTGTATTGATCCGCAAGCTCGTTCAGGGCCTGGGCGATTTCACCCTTAAAGACCAATTCCAGCAAATCGAACGTCCGGGTCCGGTCCGCCAAGCCCAGCATGGCGCGGACTTTTTCATCATCGATTGTGCCATCTGCATGGGCGATGGCTTGGTCGAGCAGGCTGAGGCCATCGCGCACAGAACCATCGGCCGCGCGCGAGATAATGTGTAAGGCCCCGTCGGTGATCTCGGCCCCTTCTTTTTGGCAAATATCTGCGAAGTGCGTGACCAGTTTTTCCACCGAGACCCGGCGCAGATCAAACCGCTGACAGCGCGACAGGACCGTAATCGGGACTTTGCGAATTTCCGTGGTTGCGAAGATAAAGATCACATGTTCCGGTGGTTCTTCGAGCGTTTTCAGCAGCGCGTTAAACGCACTTTTCGATAGCATGTGGACTTCATCGATGATG
>DGNZ01000085.1 GCA_002389175.1 Rhodospirillaceae bacterium UBA4479
GGCTTGGACCCGATCATGTCGAACGTGATCAACGATCTGGTTTTGGACCTGGTGCGCGAAATTGGCTGCACAGCTATTTCCATCGATAGCGATATGGCGGGTGCGCAACGATTGGGGAATCGGGTCGCCATGCTGCATGATGGTAAGATTATCTGGCAGGGCCCGGCGGATACGATGCTCGAAAGCGGCGATCCGTATGTAGATCAGTTCGTTCATAGTCGTGCCGAGGGACCCATCGATATGCCTGTGGAGGCGCTGTAATGTCAGCCATTCTTGATCAATTTCCGCGCCATCGGTTCGCGTTTTTACCGACCCCGTTGGAACACTTACCCAATCTGTCAGCTGACTTGGGCCATGAAATCTGGATCAAGCGTGACGATTGCACGGGCTTTGCGCTGGGTGGCAACAAAGTTCGAAAATTGGAATTCCTGCTCGCCCAGGCCATCGCCGAAGGCGCCGATACCATCGTCACGGCGGGGGGCACGCAATCCAATCATGTGCGCCAAACAGCGGCCGCCGCGACCAAGATGGGCTTGTCTTGCGCATGTGTGCTGGAACGCGTGCGCACCGATGAATTGTACGAAACCAACGGCAACGCTTTCCTGGATCATCTTTTCGGGGCCGAGCCGCATTTCATTGAATTGGGCGCGGACATGGACGCCGCGATGACCGCACTTTGTGACAATCTGACTGCAGATGGGCGCAAGGTCTACCAAGTCCCGGTCGGTGGCTCTAATCCGTTGGGCTCGCTCGGCTACGTTGATTGTGCCTGGGAAATGGCGACGCAGTTCCGTGATGCCGATGTGCATCCATCGACAATCGTTCACGCATCGGGCAGTGCGGGTACACAAGCGGGCCTGCTGGTGGGCTTGGCGCTCGCTGGTCTTGAGATTGATGTGATTGGTGTGTGCGTCAGCCGCGATGGTGATGTGCAACAGGCCAAGGTGTCCGAACTTGTCGACGCTATTTGTGCGTTGGTCGGCAGACCCGATTTGGCAGATGTGATCGATGTGCGGTGCGATGGTGCCTACGTCGGCCCCGGATACGGGGTGTCGACGCCGGGCATGTCAGATGCAATCAAACGCGTTGCCCGGACCGAGGGTGTGTTCCTCGACCCTGTCTATACCGGCAAAGCGATGGCGGGCCTGATTGATTACGCCCAATCAGGTAAATTCAAAGGCGCTGGCCCCGTCGTCTTCATACACACGGGTGGCACGCCCGCTTTGTTTGTGTATCCGGAAGTGGCTGAAGGTTAATGCCCGTCATTCCCGCTTGCGCGAGGATGACCCTTGATGGTTGGTGGGGAATGAACACATGTATCGTACCAGATTAAGCGCGGTTAACATCAGCCGAAGTGCAGGCTGAGATGCGCGTTTCTAACGCAATCATAAAACCCCGTCATTCCCGCGAAGGCGGGAACCCATAAAACCGTGGACGCTTGAATCTTAGATCCCCGCCTGCGCGGGGATGACGAGGGTTTTTGGCTAGCTTCTTACAGCTTAATCGGGCGGCGGGACTGTCGTTTCGATGTTCGAGACGACTTGGCTGAATGTTGCCGTGAGCTCTTCTTCGCTCCATGCAGTGGGATCGAACGTGCCGTCTTTAATGTCCGTCTCAAGTCGGCCGAAAAGTCGATAGACATCGTCGATGCCAAGCGTTCCCGAAACGCCCTTAACGGAATGGGCCAGGCTTTGCGCCGCTTTTAAATTTCCATTTTGGATCAGCAGGCTCAATTTCTCGGGCGCATCAGCGTAATCACGACAAAATTTATGCAGCATCTTACGTACGATGTCCTCTGGCAGCATAAGACGCGATGCAACGGCCGAAACGTCCACAGCAGTCGGATCAAGGATTGGCATAGAATCCAATGATGGAGCTTCATCCACGACATCCAGTTGCACGTTGGCCCCGACCCATTTGATGATTTTCATTTTCACATCACGGGCGTCGATGGGCTTGCTGATGTGATCATTCATGCCAGCATCGACGCAGCGTTGGCGCTCTTCATCGAGCGCATGCGCGGTCATGGCAACGATTGGAATATCCGTCATATTTAATTCCGCGCGGATGGCACGGGTCGCACTTAGCCCATCCATCACCGGCATCTGAATGTCCATAAGCACAATCGCGTAATAATCGGATGGCTTGTCGCGCAATTTATCAATGGTTTCTTGGCCGTTTTCTGCAACGTCGACGGTGCATCCAAGGTGTTCAAGAATGCCAAGGGCAACCATTTGATTAAGTTCATTATCTTCAGCGAGCAGAATGCGCGCACCGTTCAGGCTTTTGGTGTCTTCGCTCTCGATGATTTTTGAAGCCCGAACAGGGCGTCGATCTGTCGTAGAATTAAAGATGACCATCAGGGCATCGACAAGAAACGACGTGTTTATGGGTTTTTGTAACGTGTATTGAACATCAAGATCTGTGAGTTGATCTTTTATGTCGTTCATGTCCGATGCCGATATCATGCTGATGGCTGGTGCGTTGACGGTATGTTCTTCCAATACACGGATCTGCCGGATTGTCTCTACGCCGTCCATGCCGTCCATCTTCCAATCGATCAGCAGGGCGTTGTAGGGGCGTGCGGATAAAGCCGTCTTGTACATTTCAACCGCGTCTTCACCCGACGTTGCTGTGTCGACATTGAACCGGAGTTTCTGCAAGGCCAACTTCAACGTCTCACAGATCGTCTCATTGTCATCAACAACCAAAATTCGAATTGTCCGCGGGTCGACGCCTTCAAACACATCCCGTCTCTCCGCATTTTCTGCATAGGTAATGGGGATTTTGAATGAGAACTTAGAGCCGACACCTTGCTCGCTCTCGACGCCCATCGTGCCGCCCATGGCTTCGACAAGTTGTTGCGAGATACTCAATCCGAGCCCGGTGCCACCGTGCGTTCGTGTCACCGATTGGTCTGCCTGCACGAAGGGTTTAAACAACTTGGAGACTTGCTCTTCAGTCATCCCGGCGCCGTTATCTTCGACGGATGCCGCAAGCCAAGTGCCGTCGTCTTCGATCAAAGAGATGTCGACGATGATTTCGCCGTTTTCCGTGAATTTCGCAGCGTTGCCCGCAAGATTTATCAGAACCTGCCCAATACGAAGCGGGTCCCCCAGCAATAGATTTGGAATCGCGCGGTCGACGCTAATGATAAACTCGTTGCCATTTTCATCAGCCTTGGTGCTGATCACGACGGAGACGTTTTCGAGAACGGGGTCCAATTCGAATTCAATATTTTCGATCTGAAGCTTGCCAGCTTCGATTTTGGAAAAGTCCAAGATGTCGTTGATCAAACTCAAAAGGTTCCGACCCGCGATGGAGACTTTCGAGAGGTACTGTTTTTGGTAATCCGTTAAATCTGTTTTCAGCACCAACTCGGTCAATCCGATAACGGCATTCAATGGGGTGCGAATTTCATGGCTCATTGATGCAAGGAATTGCGCCTTGGTTTTTTCACCTGACTCGGCGGCGACGCGCAGCGATGTTTGTGCCTCGGCCATATCCGCTAAATCGGTCTTTGTTTTTTCAAGCGCATCCACAGCGGCCAATGCTTTAACTTCTGCTTTTGAGCGTCGCTTAATTTCGCTGAGGAAGACTTTCAGGAATCCAACCGCTGCCAAAGCCGCAAAAAGCGGGATCATCTATAAGACAAAGCCGAAAGCGGCCGTCGTTTGTCCAGATGACACTTCGTCTTGAACGCGATCCAGGGCCCCGTCAAACCCGTCTGTCACCGCTTCTTCCAAGGCATTCAGGGCAATGAGCGCGGGGCGGTCATTGACCTTAACCAGGTTATCAACGTTCTCGACGGACATGCCTTCGCTTTTATAGTCCAAGACGGTTGTGGTTAGTTGCTCATATCGCTCCAAAATCTTGGCGAGATCATCCAGGGCTTCGCTTTCGCTTTGTGTGTCGACAAACTCCCGATACGAATGAACGTTGGCTTTGATCTGTTTAAAGTTATCAATGAGATTGTCGTAGAGTTCTCTATCGCCGCGAATAACCAGGTTTTTAAAGTCATGGATAATACCGCCGTATCCAATGTCAGCGCGGATGTCTGAAATCAAGCGAAGTTTGGTTTGGTGTCGGCTGCTCAGGTCGCTCCAGGCAAGGTCAATCGCGCCGAAGTGCTTATCGTTCAAATATCCGACAATGGCGGTTTGTGCTGCCGAGAAAACAAGAAGACCGATAATGGCGTAGGTCGCCAATAGCACCTTTTTTGTGCCTTCTTGTTTCACTGTTGTCATTGGTTGGCCCCGATACTTATTGATATTCAAATGCTTTCAACGTGAAAGGCATGAAGGCCGGATTCATGGCCAATAATAAAGAACTGAGCATAGATGCACTGCAATCCCCTTAGTAGGTGGGATAGCCGCATCGGGTCTACGTATCATCCGAGGGGAAGGGGGGGCTGTGAAGTTGCTGAAGGGTATCCCCCTCACCTGTCCTCTCCCCCATTTCATGAGGGAGAGGGGCGCTCGCATTCAGTTTTCTCTTTCTAATCCCTCTCCCCACTTTGGGGGGGAGGCTAGGTGAGGGGGTGTCTAATCCACATCACTGCATTTTAGAAAATGCGGTGGGCTTCAATATGAGGTTGGAGAAATGCGTCAGGATCGGACCATCTTCTTCTGATGCCGCACGCTTTTCGATCCATTCCGGGTCGGCTTGAAATGCCGCCCATTTTTCTTCGCGCTCGGCCAGGGATTCCCATTCGAGAAGGTAATAAAGGTCGTGATTGTTGTCGCCGATCTCTACGGTCCAAAAGCCAATCTGGCGGATGCCGTAGCGCTCCCAAATACCCAGCGTGACCTCGGCGAAACGCTTTTGAATGGCTGGCATACGGCCGGGCGCGCAGTGGTAGATTCGTAACTCGTGGATCATTGATTTATCTCCTCTTAGAACATCAAAATTCGGTTCGGTCCGAAAGACTAGCTTTCGAAGCCCATCAGCGCACGGGAGAAAATAAGCACACGCATCAGAATTCTTTGTCATGCAGAACATCCGCTTTTGCGGGCGCGAGCTTGATCCAACGCTTTATTGGTTGAGGCATCTATGAACTTTAAAAACCGCCGTCATTCCCGCGCAGGCGGGAATCCAGAAAATCTGTGATGCCCGAAACCTGGATCCCCGCCTACGCGGGGATGACGAGAATATGAGTGGGGATGACGAGAATATGAGTGGGAATGATGAGAAAAAGAGCGGGGATAACGAGAAAAAGAATGGGGGATGACGATAGGTTTAATAGACTCAAACAAGTTCAGGGTGGCGGGTTGAGTTAGTCACCTAAACCCATCAACGCCCGTGAAAAATCGCGGGCATCGAACGGGCGGAGATCATCGATTCCTTCACCAACGCCGATGGCATGAACGGGGAGACCGAATTTTTCGGCCAGGCCGACCACGACGCCACCGCGCGCGGAGCCATCCAACTTGGTCATCACCAATCCGTTGATGGCGACCATGTTCTTAAACGTCTCAACCTGGCTGTGGGCGTTTTGCCCAACGGTACTGTCCATCACCAATAGCGTGGTATGCGGCGCGGTATCGTCGAGCTTTTTGATCACCCGAACGACCTTTTTCAATTCTTCCATCAGGTCTTCGCGGTTTTGCAGGCGCCCGGCGGTATCGATGAGGACAACATCTGTGCCCGCAGCCTTGGCCTGTTCAATCGCACCGAACGCGAGCCCCGCAGCATCGGCACCATGATTGCCTGCGACCACATCGCACCCGGACCGTTCGCCCCAAATTTGTAGCTGTTCGACGGCGGCAGCGCGGAACGTATCACCCGCGACCAGCATGACGGATTTGCCGTCCGATTTGAATTGATTGGCGAGTTTGCCGATGGTCGTCGTCTTGCCCGACCCGTTCACACCCGCGACCAAAATGATGTAGGGCTTAATGGATGGATCAAGCGTCAACGGTTGCGCGACGGGTTCCAAGATCGCGGTGATCTCTTCGGCCAGCGCGTTTCGGATTTCATCGTCGGTGACTTCTTTGTCGAACCGCGTTTTTGAAATGTTGGTGACCAACTTAGCGGCTGTCGTGACCCCCATGTCGGCGGTGATCAGGACTTCTTCGAGTTCATCAATGGCAGCCTGGTCGAGTTTCCGCGACGTAAACAGCCCTGTGATCGACCCGGTGATTTTTTCGGTGGATTTGCCCAGGCCCGCGCGCAGTCGTCCCAGCCAACCCGTTTTTGTGTCGTCACTCATGCTGCGGGGCGCACCATTAATTTAGGGCCGTCGATAGAAATTACGCGGCCTTCGATGATGGCACCTGCAGCCGCACCACCTTCAACGCTGGCGGCGACGTAATGATCGGTCAGGCCGTGATCTCCTTTTTCGATCAGCACGCGTACGTTCTGACCATTCATCGCGGACTTATATGCCTCTAATGCCGCATCGCCTGCGGCACGTAATCTGCGCGCGCGGTCTTTGCGCACCGCGTGATCAACGGCAGGCATCTTGGCGGCGGGCGTGCCGTCGCGTTCTGAATACGGGAACACATGTAAATGCGTCAGGCCCAGATCGCGGACAGACGACAATGTGTTTTCAAACATCTCTTCGGTTTCGGTCGGGAACCCGGTGATGAAGTCTGCGCCAAACACGACGCCGGGGCGGGCGGCGCGAATACGCTCCACCACACGGAACGCATCTTCGCGAAGATGGCGGCGCTTCATCCGTTTCAATACCATGTCGTCCATGGCCTGCAGGCTGAGATGCACATGCGGCATCAGTCGTTCTTCATCACGAAACGCATCGAACAAACCATCGTCCATCGCGGCGGGGTCGAGTGAACTGAGGCGTAGGCGTTCAAGTTCCGGGACCTGTTTCAACAGGCGGCGGACAATATCGCCCAGGCGCGGTTGGCCGGGCAGGTCGCTGCCATAGGAACAGATATCGACACCCGTCAGCACGACTTCGCGGTAGCCCTCAGACACCAGGGCACGGGTTTGATCGACGATGGCCCCCAGCGGGACCGAGCGGTTGTTGCCCCGTGCAAACGGAATGATGCAAAACGTGCAGCGGTGATCGCAGCCCTGCTGGACCTGAACAAACGCGCGCGTGCGGCCATCAAAACCGCGCACCAAATGCGCCGCCGTGTCGCGCACCATCATGATGTCAGCGACCTGGATTTGCGCATCGCCATGGAGTGCCGCAAAGGTCTCGGCCTTCATTTTTTCATCGTTGCCGATGACGTCGTCGACTTCGGGCATGGCTGCAAACTTGGCAGGATCAAGTTGCGCCGCACAGCCTGTCACGATAATGCGTTTGTCCGGATTGCGTTTGCGCATCTGGCGAATGGTTTGGCGGGCCTGGCGCTCGGCCTCGGCGGTCACGGCGCAGGTGTTCAAAATGATCGCATCATGCAGGCCCGCTTGCGTCGCGTGGTCGCGGATGACTTCGCTCTCAAACGTGTTCAGACGGCATCCCATGGTGATGACTTCGGGTGCGGAGGCGGGTGCAGACATGGTTATGCGCCCCCTCTTAACAAGTCATCGTCCAACACGCCTTCGAAACTGGTGGCGAACGCGCCGGTTTGAATGACGCGATTGTCGGCCGTGTGTTCGACAATCAAAATACCACCATCCAAGACGACTTCGACTTTTGGGCCCGTGCGTCCCCGGCGATGCGCGTTGACCGCGGTGGCGCACGCGCTCGAACCGCTGGCCTGCGTCATGCCGACGCCGCGCTCCCAAACCCGGACGCGGATGCGTTTTTCCGACAACACCTGGATGATTTGTACGTTGGTGCGTTCGGGAAACAGCGGATGCTTTTCGACCTCGGGACCGATTTTTTCGATCACCGTGTGCTCGGCGTCTTCGACAAAGAAACTGCAATGCGGATTGCCGACGTTCACAGCGGCAGGCGTTTTTAATGCCCCGACGTTCAAATCTAATTTCAGCGTATCCATTTCCCGTGAGAGCGGGATCGATTGCCAATCCGTATGCACGGGCCCCATATCGACACTGACCAGACCGTTGTCGGCACGCCATGTTTTAAGGTGCCCGGCCAAGGTTTCGATCACGGCACTATCCGACGTCATTTCGTTCATGATCTGATCGGCGATGCACCGCGTCGCGTTACCGCAGGCACCGACCTCGCCGCCGTCCTGATTTCTGATGCGCATAAACACATCCGCACCGTCGGATTTTGCGGGTTCCAGAACAATGAATTGATCGCAGCCGACCCCTGTGCGGCGGTCGGCAATACGCTTTGCCGCGGCATCATCAAATGTGATGTCGTGCTCACGCGCATCGATCACGACAAAATCATTGCCGAGCCCGTGCATCTTTTTGAATGGCAGTCCCGTATTCATTATGTTCATGGCGCATTACATAGTTCCGAAACCCCTATGAAGTCCATAGGTTTTCCCCCTCACCTGTCCTCTCCCCCACTGCGTAGGGGATAGGGACCCTGTATTCGCGTGACTCGATCTCATTCCTCTCCCCCTTTAGGGGGAGAAGTTAGGTGAGGGGGAATCCTTTAAATATTCTTGTCATCCCGGGCAAGCGAAGCGCGACCCGGGACCCATGAGGATTTGATGTAGAGATGGGTCCCGGCTTTCGCCGGAATGACAAACTGAGGGGTAAGCCCGCTTCTGGCACGCACCGCACGTAATATCACCAGTATCTATGGAAATATTCGGAGAATAGGACAAAACACAGTAATTATACGTGAAATATAAGGCGATTTTTGCGGAACAAACCCATATTCATAATACGTCAATAAAAACAATAACTTAGCTATTTTAGGAGTTATTTCGGGTCCAAAAAGTGCATCATATGAAATGCGGCCTGCGCGGGCTCATATATATAGTCCTGACCGATGGGGCAGGCGCGCCGGGCCAAACAGCCGCCCTCTAGGCAATCCTGCCCGTCAGGCGCCGCGATGTGTGTGCGGCATGTCGGCACATCGTAGCCGTGTTCAGAAAATGCGCCGACCGGGCAGGTGTTTAGGCATCGCTTATCGGTGCAGCTTGCGCAGGGCGAGGGCGTACGTGACGGCGTCTGGATGTCGAGTTCTGCGTCAAACACCAGCGCGCCGCGGTACGCATGCCAGAGCCCGAACATCGGATGGATCAGCGGTCCGATCGGTGACGGCGTCACGTCGTCGGCCCGCATCGCCCAGCGTTGAAACGGATGATACGGCGGCCCGTTGAACGGATACAGCGCTGTAGCACCGAACCCGACGGCGATGGGATCAAGTACCTCACGGGTCCAGGAATCGAGAGGGTTTGCCGAGGACCGTTCGGTCTTGGCGAACGCCCGCCACATGTCTGGTCCGGCGTTGCCAATCATCACAACTGTGCGTCCGCCCTCGGGTACGTCATCTGCGGTGGTGGCATGAAATGCGCCCCGCGTGATCAGGCCGGATGCTGCGAAGGCACGCTGGATATCGTCAATAATCATGCCGAACGATGCGTTGGATTTGGCCTCAGCGTCAATAAAACGTTATTCGCGAAGTGCCTCTGTGCCTCGTTGAGGGATTTTTTGCGGGTTTATGTCTAATGCGGCCAATCACGCATTTTTGCGCTGCAAACCCAAAGGGACGGTTGTTCTTGACTTCAGGCGCGGTCCTGCATATTTTCCGCCATCTTTCAGGGTCTTCTAAAACCCACGCCTCGAGGGGCGCCGCCAATCCGCGAGTTTCGCGCACTGGCGC
>DGNZ01000087.1 GCA_002389175.1 Rhodospirillaceae bacterium UBA4479
GCCACTGGTTTGACGGTCGGGCTGTACGCTGCGGATCGCTGGCACACCATCAACAATCCAATTCAATCCGCCCCCCGTTGCAGCGGTGATGATCTGTGCGACTTCGTCCGTTGCACGAAGGTCTGCAAGTTCGAGCGGGTTAAGTGCACCAGACGGTGCCAAGGCCAGATGTGAACCATCCTCAATCCGGTACAGGCCAATTTCATCGGCAGGCAAGCGGGCAACCGATCGACCGGGGCCTTCGAGCTTTAACTGTATGGTTTCGCGGACACCAGTTGGGCTTTCGACAACGACCATGCCGCCACCGGGTGCCAAACTCCTGCGTTCAATCCGCAACTCGCCGCGATCAATTGTCGCTGACAGGCCCTCTTCATCAAGTTCAGGCTCTTTCATCAACCAGTGCGCTACACGCCTCATCAATTCAGCTTGCGGGCCACCACCTTCGAAGCCCCTTGACCACAGCCAAAGCTGATCGCTGGCAACAAGACCCACACGACCTTCGTCGACACGTTCGGCAACCAAGAGCGGACTACCATCGACACCATCAAGCAAACTGGGCGCCACGGATGTCGTGACACCGATCTGGCGGAACCATGATCCCCATGTTGGCTCTAAATCATCGCGTCCGGGTACGACACCGCCCGGCAGTCCGCTTGTGACCGGATGGCGATGACCAATTTCGCTGATGCGCGGCTTGAAGCGTTGCTCAAGCACACGCCCGTTCGGGACAGCAGGCAAAACATCTGCAAGCGGTGTACGCGACAATGATCGCAACCCGGCAAACTCTGGCCCGACGGATAGCAGCAATGCCCCACCGTCACGCACATAATCGGAAATGTTTCGGAAGTATGATGGCGGTAACACGTCGCGCACCATGTAACGGTCAAATACGATCAAATCGAACTCGTCGATTTTTTCTTCGAACAATTCACGGACTGGAAATGCAATTAACGAAATCTCGTTTAGGGGTGTGAAGTCGTTTTTCTCGGGGGGGCGCAAAATTGTGAAATGTACAAGATCCACTGACGGATCGGATTTCAACAAGTTTCGCCATGCGCGCTCACCCGCATGGGGTTGACCGGATACCAGCAAGACCCGCAACCGGTCCCGTACCCCATTGACTGAAACGACCGCACGATTGTTAACGGGGGATAATTCACCGTCGGCCACTTCGGCTTCGAGTTCGATAAACGTCGCCCCTGCATGGTCCAGTGTAATCGTGTGTTCGTGTTCTTTGTTGGTCGCCAGTTTCAGCGTATCCGTTACGACACCATCGACGCGCACATTCACATCAACCAAGTCTGTGCTAAAACCGCTTCCGGTAACTTTATCTTCGATACTAAAACGAACGGTCACATCGTTGCCGACAATCCCATAACCAGGCGCATCGGAAACCACAACGCGGCGATCTTTTTCATCCTTGTTACCGGACAATGCGACATGAATGGGGCCTGGAATACTATCGATCAAATCAGCATCGTGAATCTGACCATCTGTGACCAGCACCGCACCGGCAAAGCGAGAACGTGGCACATCAGCCAATGCGTCGCTTAACGCATTGATCATGCGCGTGCCGTCACCATTGAGATCTTCGTCGCCATCCGCAACACGAACCGTGCGAACCTCGACGTCGCCCAGCTTCGCAATATCTTCCGTGAGTTGATCAACAGCAGCCTGCGTTTGATCAGGGCGATCAGCAACGCCCTGGCTGGTTGTTTCATCCACAACGATGAGGGCGATGTCGGCTTCCGGCGTGCGCTCTTCGACACTAATACGCGGGTCCATCAACGCGATGACCAGTGCCCCGATCAGGACTGTACGCGGCAACACACCCCGCATCCCTGCACGCAGCACCTGCGCAACGATCAATGCGGCACCGATCACCGCAAAAACGGCAATGACGCCAGGTGGCAAAGATGGCGTCCAAATGATTTCCGTACTCATTGGCCCAACCGCTTAATAATTGCGGGCATATGAACTTGATCGGCTTTGTAGTTTCCGGTCAGCACATGCATGACCAGGTTGATGCCGAACCGAAATGCCATTTCACGTTGGCGTTCGCCGCCCGGCACAACGGGAAAGATCGGACGATAGTTTTCATCCAGCGCCCAGGCCGATGCCCAATCACTGGATCCTGCCATCACAGGTGACACACCATCGTTGACACGCTCGCCCGCCCGTTCAACCCACAAGGTTCCGCCCGCAAAGCGACCCGGGAATTCCTCTAACAAGTAAAATGCGCGTGTTAAAACATGATCTGACGATACGGGAACCAAGGGCGGCAACGACAGATCTGCAGCCAACTCACGCATGGCCGATGCCTGTGCCGTTCCACCGCGTTCCTGTGTGTCGAACAGGATCGTCCCACCATTTCGTAAATACTCAACCACTGCCAGGCGAGCGACATCATCTAATTCCAGTCCAGGTGTCACTGGCCAATAAATCATCGGAAAAAATGCAAGTTCATCACGGCCCAATTCAACCGCTTGTGGTGCCCCCAACTCGGCAGCCGTGCGGCGTGCCAGCATCACCGTCAGGCCCGTCAGTCCGAGTTCACTCACCTGATCAATGCGTGTGTCCCCCGTTTGGACGAAGGCCAAGCGCGTTTCGATACTATTTTCCAATGCGAACTTCTCGTCCGCTTTTACGGGTCCGCCCCACCCCATTGAGGCAACGAAGCCAACCATCAATAAACCGGTAACTGCAGATGTTGCGCGCGCGCCGGTTCGCACCCAAAGCCCAACAACCATATCGATCAGGAATAATCCAAGGGCCAGCATATACAGCCACGCGGTCAATTCACGTTCCGTCGGTTTTTCGTAACTGCCAACAACAGCCCCATCCGGAAGGGGCAATGGTTCCAACGTCGGCAGCAATGCTGTCAAATTAAAGGCACGGCGAATATCCGCATTGCCGTAAATTCCTGGCGGGTTTTGTTGCGAGACACGTTGATCATCAATCGCGGATGCCAATATCGGCTGAGCGCCCGCAGGCGGCGCGCCCAGGCGCCCAAACGCATCCAGGGTCATTTCTGGTGTTAAGGGCGATGCATCAGATTTGATCGCAACACCTTGGCCCAGGGCACTCAATCGCTGCATCATTTCAACAAATATCCCAGAAATCGGCAAATCAGACCAAACCGTCGTCGGCGCTGTATGGATTAATACGACCCAACCACGTCCACGTTTATCGGCTGTAACAAGCGGCGTGCCGTCTTCGAGCGCTGCCCAGGTTTTCTCGGCAAGGTGGGGGGTTGGTTGCGCAAGGACTTGGCGACGTACCCGTGCATCTACGGGGGGTGTTAAACCTGCAAACGGAGATGACGCTGGGAACGGCGCCAAGCGCATTGGCTGACTCCAAGACATGGCCCCACCAATAACGCGATTGCCGCTACGCAATTCAACAGGCAGCAGTGTATCAGATGAATTTCCTTCGGCAGATTGTCGGGCCAGTGCGGGACCTGCAAATCGTACAACAACACCCCCTTCTGAAATCCATGACTGCAAACGTTCAATCTCGTTGGCAGTTGGCGCGAACCCATCCGGCGCGATCAACACGGATAGTGGTGTCGCCAGCAAATCATTGAAGGATGCGATCGTCACGCCTGCCGTTTTTTCTAGTGCTCGGGAAATATAATAACTTTTGCTCAGAAGTGGCTGCACTTCAGCAGCACCGTCGACATCGACAATGCCAACGGCCCGGCGTCGCCAGCGTTGATCTAACAAGACAACCGCACCCGCGTGCATCGCATTGCCAATCTGCACGCGATCAATGCGGTTTAGAATTTCCGACGGCGCATCCAATACCAAATCAACAGTTCGCGCACCTTGTTCAAACTGCCCAGACACAACCGCTTGCACCCGGCCTTTGCCATCCAAACCACGCACTTCGAATGGAATATTCACGGCGTCGGCGCGGGCACGTTCAACCGTTAATTCTAATCCGGCGGGCGTGATTTCAGGTGGCCGCACAACCATCGTCTGCAGTTCGTTGCTGCCATAGATTGTGAGACGCCCCAGAGATTTCAAACGCTCTCCCAGGACATCCGCGCCCGCATCATCGATGCCGTCTGATAGCCATCGGATATCCGCCAACCCATTGAAGCTTTCAGCCCATTTGGTCAGCGCCGTTGTCGCATCACCGCGGTCACTTGGCCACGGCTGCGGCAACAGTTTAGATAAGACATCGCGCGCACCTTCGGCACCCAGTGATTGCACTGCAATCGCCCCGCCGTCCGACGGAGCTGCGGTGGGGAGAATAACAATCTGGCGATCGGCACGCGCTGCGCGATCAGCAATAGATACAGCAATATCACGGCGCACGTCCCAGCGCTCCGCCGCCGCCCAGCCGTTGTCGATCACAATCAGGACTGGGCCATCACTTCCCAATTCCGTTTCTGCATGAAGCAATGGGCGTGCTGCCGCAAAGATGATCAGGGCTGCAATCAACAATCTAAGCAGCAATAACCACCAAGGTGTTTTGGATGCTGTTTCATTTTTAGAGATCAAGCCAAAAAGCAGTTGGATCGGCGGAAACACAACCTTGTTTGGGATTGGCGGAGTCAGACGCAGCAACCACCAAATTGCGGGCAACGCTATGAGTGCTGCCAGTGCCCACGGTGTCAGAAATGCGAGTGGTCCCAGGCTAACCACGCGTGCCCCTTCCTTGATCACTAAGTGCCAAGTAAAGCGCCATCAGTGCCGCTTCGGGGGATGCATCGGTTCGATGCCGTGTGTAACCCCACCTCGCCGCACGCGATATTGATTGTACACTTTCGATATGGGCCTGGAAGACAGCCCGATATTCATCCGCAATCCCACTGCTATTCCCGATGATCGTCCGGCCTTCGTCTTCTGGACCTTCGAATTGAACGCGGCCTTCGAATGGGAAGGTTTCTTCGGCGGGATCAATCAAGTGAACCAAGTGCCCGCGAATACCGTGGTGTGCAAAGGCGTTTACCGCCATGCGAATTTGATCTTCGGATGACAGGAAATCGCCGATCATCACTAAACGGCCGTGTCGTGGCAGCATTTCAAATCCAGGCAACCCTGCATCGACAATTTGTCCGCTTTCGATTTCGTTCCATAACCGGGTCAGTACATGTCGCCCTGCCCCAGGATTCTGTCCTGTGCCCAGCAGCGCGACGTGCTCTCCACCCCGGATCAGCAACGACGCCAGCGCCATCAACAACAAGTCGGCACGATCACGTTTCGTGGTGGATTCAGCATCTGAACCATATGCCATGGACGGCGAGCCATCGCGCCACAACCACACGCTTTGTGCTGCTTCCCATTCCGTTTCACGAATGAATACGGGATCGTTCTTTGCCGATTGGCGCCAATCGATCTGCTGCATGGAATCCCCTGGCGCGTAACGCCGGAACTGCCAGAATGTCTCGCCTTGGCCCACTCGTCGCCGACCATGCACACCTTGAGATACGGTGTTTGCAACACGCTCTGCTGCCACCATCAGCGGCGGCAGTCCCGCCGCAAGTGCTTCTGCGTCGTGATGTGTGTATGTGCGAGACGCGTTCATGGGTAAACTTAAGCGACCCGCTCACAAAGGGCGTTGATCACTTCATCCAAGGTTACGCCCTCAGCACGGGCAGCAAATGTAAGCGCCATGCGATGCCGCAGAATTGGTGCGGCAAGCGCCAAAACATCATCGACACTCGGTGAGAAACGACCTTCGATGACTGCACGCGCGCGAACACCCAACATCAAAGCCTGAGATGCGCGCGGTCCTGGGCCCCAGGAGACATTTGATTGAACAGATGCCAAGTCTGATGTTTCTGGGCGTCCTGCACGAACCAATGTCAAAATAGCTTCAGATACTGATTCGCCGACAGGGATTGATCGGACCAGACGCTGTGCAGCCATCAGGCTTTCGGCATCCAACACACGACCGGGTTCAACATCGTCGTTGCCCGTCGTCTTGATTAAAATATCCCGTTCCGCATCCAAATCAGGATACTCAACGTTTACCTGCATGAAAAAACGGTCGAGCTGCGCTTCGGGCAACGGATACGTACCTTCTTGCTCTAGCGGGTTTTGGGTTGCAAGTACATGGAATGGGCGTGGCAGATCGTGATAAGTCCCGGCCACAGATACACGTTTTTCTTGCATGGCCTGCAACAGTGCGGATTGTGTGCGCGGGCTGGCACGGTTGATCTCATCAGCCATCAGCAATTGGGCAAATACGGGACCTTTTACGAATCGAAATGAACGTCGACCAGCATCGTTTTCTTCTAGGACTTCAGATCCCAGAATATCAGCGGGCATCAAATCAGGCGTGAACTGCACTCGTTTATCATCTAACCCGAACACAGTTCCAAGCGTTTCGACCAGACGGGTTTTGCCCAGCCCCGGCACCCCGATCAAAAGAATATGGCCACCTGCCAACAGTGTGATCATGCTCTCTTCGACAACCAATTCCTGTCCAAAGATGCTTTGGCCAACGGCTGCGCGCGCGTCAGACATTTTCGAGGCCAACGCCTCAATATCTGCAATCGGCCCCTGACCTTCTGGGGCGATAGGTGTATCCTGGTCTAAAGTCGGTTCGTGGGTACTCTCGCTCACGTTTGTTCTCCTAGATTAGCCTTTGGAGTAAAGCCTAGCTGATGCAGGATACCCCCGGAAAGATCGAAAATATTACATTTGCTCAAGGTGCGGACTCAACTTGCCCACCACCTCGTGGAATCGACCAACGCCCGGGCCAAATTATCTGTGGCGACATCGATATGCGCATCGATACACATGGAGTGTGGCATTATCAGGGCTCGCCTATCAATCGGCACGCATTGGTCAAACTATTCTCAACTGTGGTCAGGCGCGATGCAGATGGTCAGTACTGGCTGATCACCCCTGCCGAAATGGCCTGTATCCACGTCGAAGATGCTCCATTTTTGGCGGTTGAGGTCGATGTGACAAATGACAAAGGTGTGAGATGCCTGAAGTTCCGAACAAATGTGGACAAGTGGGTCACCGCCGATGCCGACCATCCCATTCGGGTTGATACGAATGCTAAATCTGGCGAGCCAAGGCCATATATTCAACTAACCAAAGATGGCACTGAGGCAAGAATCATAAGATCTGTGTTTTACGAGCTTGCGGAACTGGCAATCGAAGCCGATATCAACGGTAAGAGAATACTTTGCATCGAAAGTTGTGGTGCACGTTTCCAAATGGGAGCAGCAACATAAACGTAATGAACAGTTTAGTGATCAAGAAACGCATGAACGGGTCTTATGCCGATGCTGGCATCAGATCGTCGCGTGGTGATCACGACTTAAATCCAGGCATGCTGCCAGGCCAAAATTTACGCCAAGCCGCCGTTCTGGTCCCATTGATCGAACATAACGACGGGCTGACGGTGATGCTCACCAAACGGACCGATCATTTAGATCATCACCCCGGACAAATCAGTTTTCCGGGCGGACGCATTGAAGATGATGATCCCACACCCGAGTACGCAGCCCTTCGCGAAGCCGAAGAAGAAGTCGGCCTCCAACGCGATCAAGTGGACATCATTGGCAGGCTTGACGAATACGTGGTCAGGACCGGTTTTTCGGTCACACCATTCGTTGGCTTGGTGCAACCAGACTACACCCCGATCATCGACGATTTCGAAGTCGCAGAAGTTTTCGAAGTTCCGTTGTCGTTTTTTATGGATGAAAATAACCATCGCCGCGATAGCCGCACACATAACGGCGAGGTTCGCGAATTCTACGCCATGCCATACGGCGACTATTATATTTGGGGCGCTACAGCTGGTATGTTGCGAAACCTATATGACATTTTAAAACCGAGAGAGGTCTGAGCAGTGTTCAGAATCTTCATCACCTATTTACTGCCTTTATTGGCACCATTCCTCATGTACTTGGCGTGGAATGCATATGTCCGTTACAGGGCAAAAAAAGCTGGGGACGAACCGCCTAGCCTTGAAAAAGGGCCCATATTCTGGTGCCTAATCGCGGGTATGGTGTTAATGATCGCAAGCTTAATCACGATTGCCCTTATCGGCAGTGATGCTGCAGGCGGCGCACCTTATGAGCCACCGCGCCTTGAAGATGGTAAGATCGTCCCGCCAAACTTTGGTCAGAACTAAATTGTTGGTCGGGTGATCGCATCAGAATTCAGCGCTGTTTCGTGCTTTCTGCAAGATAATCGATATTCGTAACCAGTTGCGCGTACTTGTTCAAGCGGCTGGTTTTGCGAAAATGCCGATCAATAATTTTGATGATTTCAAAGCACAGGCTGACAACTTTTTGCTCTGTCTCTGTCGGCAAAGTCCCTTTGTTGAGCTTTTTATCAATAGACTTCGCAAACTTCTCACAAAACTTGCGAAAACCTATTGTTTGATAATCTAAGCCCGGTGTCTCTTCGCCGATTGATGCCAATTGCAACAAAAGCCCTTGGATTTCAGCCACGACAGCATTGCCTTCATCCAATGCTATCGTGCCATTTAAGACCTTCTGGCGCGAAATACAGGCGAAACTTCGACACTTAGAAGGTCGATCAATATAGATCCCGCAGGACGTACCATCCAAGAATTGGCAAGGATGTGTCAAAGCCCGTTTGCCTGGCTTATTCATCTTATATGCACCAACGTCTACATTTTGAAGTTCGTGCTCCTTAAAGCTGACGTATTCAAACAGCAACCCCGTGCAGCAAAGCCCGCATTGCTGGCATAGGTTCGAAGCATCTTGTGCAGTGTTCGTTTTTTCCATGAAGGCAAGGCTGCCTGTATAGGGAAACTGAATCAAGAATTAGGTATCAATTGCACATAGCAACCAAACTGGGACGACGCAGCGGCAATTAAAGCGAAAAACCCGCGAACCTAACTGGATCCAACTTGGAAAAGGGGATTAAGCGCTGGTGTAAACTGGGTCGCTTTGTCGACCATAATATAGGCGCTCAAGATATGGCTTATGTTTCCATCTTTCTCGAGCGGCAAATCAACTCCGCAAATTTTAATATACCCCCGTTTTTGCGGCGATAATGATCCAGACACGAAACCGATCAGGCGTTCATCAATCAACCGCTCAAGATATCCGCGCTCAAAATTTTCCCAGACATTCGAGACGTTTGAAATCTCGGACACTTTTTTATTCGTGTAATCGCTGCCCCACCAATTTGTGATGGTTGTGCCCCATAGCACCCAGCGTAAATCCACCGGATTATAGCTTATTTCAGCCAAGGATACCTGTCCCCACCAGCCTTCGAATTCTAGGGGATCAAAATCACGCCAGCACGGGAAGCAATTTGAGCGAGGCCATTTCGAACGCCACAACTGAACAAATGTCTCGAGTTTTCCGAATTCTTCAGGTGATGAATCATTTTGAAAAGCCAAATAAGACCAAGGGCTTTTGGTATCACTCATCATAACGTGCTATTCCCCTGAATTATCGCAGCGTGACCCTGTTGGCCTCGCCGCGCCCCCAGCTTATTATAGATCATGATTTCGATGACCGCGACACAAGACCCAACTGGCAAACTCGGCCCCGAACCGTGGATCATCGCGCCCACAACCGTGCGCGTGATGGACGCATTAACAGCAAATGGCGCTGATGTTCGGTTTGTCGGAGGCTGCGTTCGTGACGCCATCGCAAAAAGACCTGTCAAAGATATCGATATCGCGACGCCGGATGAACCGACCAAAGTGGTCGAACTTTTGCGCAATGCGGGAATCAGATACGAACCCACAGGTATCGATCATGGCACCGTCACTGCGATCTGCGACGATGCAACCTTTGAAATCACAACACTGCGCAAAGATGTCGAGACCTTCGGGCGACGCGCCGTGGTCGCGTTTACTGATGATTGGATCGTTGATTCATCACGCCGGGATTTCACCATCAATGCCATGTCTGCGAACCGAGATGGTGATGTTTTTGACTATCATAATGGGATCAAAGATCTCGCATACGGACAGATAAGATTTATCGGTAGCGCCGACGCCAGAATCTCTGAAGATTATTTACGTATTATGCGGTTTTTCAGGTTCTATGGACATTACGGACAACCGCCGTGTGATCAAAATGCATTTTTGGCGTGTCGAAAATATGCCGAAAAACTCTCAGATATATCTGCCGAACGCATTCGAGAAGAATTGCTGAAAATTGTGATGGCCCCTGATGCCGCCGATGTTTTCTTATTGATGCGCGAAGCCAATGTCCTTGATGTTATCCTGCCCGACGCGACTGCCATAGGCAGACTTCGGGCTGCAAGTTGGTTGGCGAACAGAGGGATCGTCATCCACGGCATGAACCCAGACCCCATCCGCCGTTTGGGTGCGGTGCTAGGTCCGACAAGCGATGTTTCAATGATGTCGAGCCGCCTCAGGTTATCCAACCGCGAAAGCCATCGATTATCAAACATGGCTGAACTTGCGCCACGACTTGAAAACATCATGAATGAGGTTGAGACCCGACAATTGATTCATTCAAGCGGCGCCGAAGCCGTTCAAGATGCTGCCATTTTGGCATGGGCGTCGCGACTGGCAGAAGTCGCGCGACTGCCTACCGATGAAACGGCGGCTCGGCTTAAACAATTGGAAATGTCCTTTTCCTGGACAGCCCCCGAACTTCCCGTGACCGGTGCGGATGCACAAACCCTGGGCCTGACACGTGGACCAAAGATCGGACGGGTGCTAAGAGCAGTTGAAGATTGGTGGTCCGAGGGCGACTTTAAAGCCGATCGCGATGCATGCTTAGAAAAATTAAAATCAGAAATCAGCCAGATATCGGATAAATAATTAATGACTGAACTCAGAATATGCTTCATCGGCGATAGTCTTGTCCTGGGCACAGGTGATGATGAATTCTTGGGGTGGCCTGGGCGGATCATGCAACGCGAACGCCAGGTTGGGCATGATGTCACCATGTGTAACCTGGGTATTCGCGGTGACACGACAACCATGATTGAAACGCGCTGGCGTGCCGAGGCCGAGGTGCGTATGCCCGCTGAAAACCCTTGTGCGCTAGTGTTCTCTTTTGGCTGTAACGACATGGCGATGGATGGGGGCAAATTGCGAAATACCCCAGAAGACGCCGTCGCATCAGCCAAAAGGATAATTTCGGAAGCCAAAGACTGGCTGCCGACCCTTTGGATTGGCCCGCCGCCGGTCAATGACGACGATATGCCATTTTCATCAGCACCCGGCCGTGAACGGTTTCTGTCGTCGAGTAGAAACGCCCAGTTATCTGATATGTTTGAAAAAACGGCAGATGAACTTGGCGTTCCGTATTTGGATATCTTCACGCCACTCAGTGCAAACCCAGACTGGCCGCAGTATTACACCAAGGGTGATGGTGTGCATCCAACAAGCGATGGGTACGCTGTCATCGCCGAAGATATCATCGGCTGGGATGGGTGGCGGAAATGGTTTGATGGCTGAGTCATCACAGAAACTAAACGATCTTGATACCCGACTGCGCAATCAGATTCTTTTGCTTGTTGAAGAACGTGGTTTGGGGAAAACGATCTGCCCGTCCGAAGTAGCCAGAGCCACTCGACCCGACGACTGGCGCCCTTTGTTGAAAAAGGTCCGACAAGCGGCAATCCTCTTGGCCGATGAAGGCCAAATATCAATTTATCGAAAAGGCAAGCCGATCCCAACTGATCAAGTCCGTGGGGTTATCAGGCTAGGTCTTCCTGCGCCTCAGTAAAATCTCCACCGATAGTGCGGAGGATACGAAACGCTGCATCGTCCAGTTTCAGGCATGACAACGCAGCCAGCCCCTCGTCGCGCATCGCGCGAATGACCCGAGCGCGAATATCAACGGTCTGTGGTGATGATGCCCGTTTGTAAGCTTCTTCATGGACAAGTCCATCAATGCGGATCAACGCACCCGTCGGTAATGCGCCGCTTTCGTCTTCGATGAGGAGCCCGCCATAACTCCATTCCACTGTTCTGTAGACCCGTCCACCAACGCGCACGTATAGCTGCGGTTGCTGCACACGCAAGTGCTCGCGGCGCTCGCCACCAGATCGATCTAAATGTCCCATAATGACCCCATTTGGTTCCCAGTGGGTCAAAAGTATCAATTATTGCTATAACTTAGCTGTGATCTACGTCACGGGTGCGGCACCAGCACCTGACCGGCCATTAACGGGCGCGCCGTGCGGTATACCGTGCAGCTTTTTGCGAACACATTTTCATTGCTCACATCCACATCCGCATCAACCGGGATGATGCCAGATGGATTAGCGATCCGAATATCATCTGTTTGAAGACCACAAATCATATACGGGATGGAACCTGGAATACGGCACGCAACACCAAGGCACATCGCCCCCGTTAATGGGAGCGCACGGTGTACTTGGCCCATCGATACGATACGCGCAGTGATATCCATATTATCGGGTGATAAAACATTGCCATCTAATGAAACACTCTCAGCTGGCTTGCTTACAATCCCGATTTTGGGATTTCCCAATGGCACATCTTCGGGCGTTTCCGCCAATCCCATTTTCACACCAGCAACCCGTCGAATGCTCTCGAGTGCGTCCATAAATGTATGGTCGGCCTCAAGCTCATCGACAGTCTCGGTTGCGGTCTTTCCCAGTCGGTCTGCAGATACGAATACAACAGCGTTCGATGCATCGACTGCGCTGACTTCGACCTCGCCAAGTCCAGGCACATTCAACACATCAATCGCGTTTCCGCTTGGCAGCAATTCCCCGGTTGTCGCGCCACCGGGTTCCAAATAATCGAGGCGTATTTTCGATCCGCTACCGCCCACACCCGGAATTTCAAAATCACCAACAGGATCAAAAGCCCCCTCAGAAACTAAGAACGTTGCGTGATAAATCTTGCCCGTATTCGTGTTATGGACACGAACCGTCTGTTGGCCATTCTTTGCTCCCACCAGTCCCTGATCGACAGCAAACGGTCCGATCGCAGAAGACAAATTCCCGCAGGTGGCAGAATAATCAACCACCGGCTCATCAATCACCACCTGCGCAAACGTGTAATCGACATCGGCGCCATCTTTAGTCGATGGTCCTACGATAACGGCCTTGGACAGCGATGAGACCCCGCCCCCCATACCATTTAACTGGCGTCCATATGGGTCGGGACTGCCAAGCGCATGGACAAAAATTTGATCCCGCGCCGCCAAATCGTCGGGCAGATCGTCAAACCGAAAGAACACCCCCTTGGATGTTCCCCCGCGCATAAAGACAGCATTAAAAGCGCGCTGGGTCATATTAATGGCCGCCAATCAGCTTTTGGGCCCTGCAAAGAACCAGATGATGACGCCCAAAAGCGGCAGCAACAGAATTAATATGATCCAAAATACTTTTGAGCCTGTCGTGGCATTCGATCCCAGCGTTTTGATGATCGCATATACGTTCGCAATTAAGATCAGCAGTCCGCCGATACCAATTCCTTCTAAACCCATGATGAATTCCTTTTAAACAGTTAGTTAAATACGCTTAAGGCCAAGCAACATCTGGCGGCAGGCTCATCAAGATCGCTTCGACGTTGCCGCCCGTTTTTAATCCAAAGATCGTGCCACGATCATAAAGCAAGTTGAACTCCACATAGCGCCCGCGCTTGATGCGTTGTGCCTGCTTTTCTTCTGGCGTCCACGCCTTATTCATCTTGTCCCGTGCAATATCTGGATAAACATGAACGAACGCACTACCTACATCTTTGGTCAACGCAAAATCCGCTTCCCAATCGCCCGTATTGTGGTTGTCATAAAAGATACCGCCGACGCCACGAGCCTCGTTTCGGTGCGGTAAGAAAAAGTACTCATCACACCATTTTTTGTATTTGGGATGTAGGTCTGTGTCGTGCGTATCGCAAGCGTCCTTAAACGCCTTATGGAATCGCGCGGTTTCAGCGTCTTCGGGGAACACCGGTGTCAAATCACCACCGCCACCGAACCACCCCTGTGTCGTGACAATCATCCGGGTATTCATATGCGCAATGGGCACCAACGGTGATCTTGGATGCACCACTACAGATATGCCTGCCGCCCAAAACCGGGGATCTTCTTTGGCACCGGGCATGCGTTCACGGAATTCTTCGGAAAACTCGCCATGAACAACTGAAACATTCACGCCCGCTTTTTCAAAAATACGTCCTTCGCGAAGTACAGCCATTTTGCCGCCGCCGCCACCTGGCCGTTCCCAAGACGTTCGTTCAAACGTTTTGGGCTCAATGGCTTCATTCAACGCTTGCGGCGTGGCAATTTGTTCTAGTTCTTCCAATCGACCACATAGACGATCCCGCAATTCTGCAAACCAGTCTGTTGCCTGTATTTTATGTGCGTCACCATAATTAGCCACGTCGTTTTGATTGTTCTCTGGCGTCATTTCGTCGTGATCCTCTAGTCCCAGGTTATCAGCCTATTGTGTTTGAGCTTGGCAGCGCTTGCAACTGACGAAGCGCCTCAAATCCTGCAATGGCTCCCGCCACTGAAACATTTATCGACCGCAATCCTTTGCGCATCGGCAACCCGAGCCTAATATCTGCAAATTCATGAACATCGTCCGGGACCCCCGCGCTTTCGCGGCCGAGCAACAAACAATCTCCTGAAATAAAATCAAATTTAGGCAACGACTCATCCCCCTTGGTCGTCAATAAAACCAAGCGTGTGTATGGCTTTGCGTTCACGAACTGAGCCCAGCTGCTGTGCGTATTCATATCCAAGTGGTCAATATAATCCATTCCAGCGCGGCGTAATTTGGCGTGGGAAAGCGCGAATCCGCAGGGCTCAATCACATGAACGGGCACATTTAGACATGCCGCCGTGCGAAATATATTTCCTGCATTTTGAGGAATATCCGGCTCAAAAAGCGCAAAAGACACGCCAGATTGCATTTCAGTCATGACGGGTCTGTACTCGCTTGTGTGACATCTGGCATATAACGATAGTTTTCATAAGGTTCTTTCGCGTTTTTGGATTATTTATCAAGGTGTTCGGGCTTCCTTTAATTCCTTGAAACGTTGCAGTCATCAAGTATAACAATCGCTATTGCGGTATCTAGCATACGGTCAACGTATGTCGCTGCAAGTTTCGACCGGTGGGAATCTACAGAAGCCAATGTTAATTAGCCGAAGTAGGTATCTTGGTGTAAACCGACCAAGCGTTTGATTTGTATGGATTTAACTATTCTATGTATCAGTCGTTATAGGAAAAGTAATCAAGGGGAATATACATGAGCGAGACCGCACAAAAAGCGGACCAGCCCATGAGCGGGAATGCGGAAATCGACGATCAAACACGTCGCGATTTCCTGCTTTGGAGCACATTGGCC
>DGNZ01000356.1 GCA_002389175.1 Rhodospirillaceae bacterium UBA4479
CGTTCTCAAAAACATCCCCAACACACAAAAATCCCCCAAGTTGTTATCCAACCCAGGGGATTTAATGCGTGTGAAGTGGTGCAAAGGTATTTTGCTGTTACGCAAAATCTTGAAGCACGACAGCATGATTTTCGCTGGAGTCCGTCGGCTCTATTGTTTCAGTCCTTGTGTTGCTTGGGTCATCGTAGCGATCTGCAAATGCAGGTGCTGTGGCACCCAAAACAATAGATACGGCCAGGACGAACGCCGATATAGTTTTTGATAGATACATGATCGTTCCTCCTTTTCTTATGGATTGTCATTGATGTAACAATATCCCCGCACACGCCTATGTGCACATCAACCTCAGTCACTGATCGGTGATGCATTTTCCATATTTAAAACAATGAATTGGGGTGTTTTGGGTTGGCGGATATAGTGTCGATCACGGGCGCGCTTACATTAGTCGCATAATTGTGATCACATGAGGTGTCGTATAGGTCTAAATTAGCTCATTCATGATCAGCAAAAAAATATTTCGGGTGTGTGAATAAATCTGACAGCCAAAGCGTTATTCAAATGACGCCATAAATCGAAGAATAGGATAATCGATGAAAATTTTCTTAGTCGCTATTGCCATCGCTTTCACGTTTTCACTGCCTGTTGCACATGCTGCCAGTACAGATGAAACGCCCGCACCGCCGAAAGAATTGACGGATGCAAGAACGGCATTGAATGCAAAGGATTATGCTGGTGCCGAAGTGTTGCTGGCTAAGGCTGTGAAAGTATCACCTGACAATGCGGATGCATGGAACCTCTTGGGGTTTGCGA
Organism: Rhodospirillaceae bacterium UBA4479; assembly: GCA_002389175.1. Classification (GTDB taxonomy): domain Bacteria; phylum Pseudomonadota; class Alphaproteobacteria; order Rhodospirillales; family Casp-alpha2; genus UBA4479. The sequence continues at coordinate 811 of DGNZ01000356.1, forward strand.
CCCGCAAACAAGGCAAAAAAGATGCTGCTGAAGCACATTATACAAAAGCGTTATCTCTGAATTCTTCGCATAAGGGCGCACTCGAATACATGGGGATGCTGTTCATCGAAACAGGCCGGATCGAACAGGCGCGTGAGAACTTGAAAAAGCTCGACGTCGCATGTCTGTTTGGATGTGATGAATTCGATCGTTTGAAAAAAGCGATTGAGACTGGCCAAACGTATTAACTTTCCCAAGCTACGTATTATCCCGTAATTCCACTATCACTTGTAGGCATCTGTCAGAAACTTGCTAATATATCTTAACGGCTTGGGGAAGCCGGAGAGGTGGAGCAAGAATGACACTTTATGGTGATTTAAAGAATTTAATGGTGCGCGGGCTGATGGGCTGTGTATTCATTATCAGCCTAACGTTGATCGCTGCGGGAACCTCGCAGGCGCAAAGCTTGCCCAAGCCGACATCTGCTGTGCTGCTCACAGTTGAAGGCAATATTGGCGTTACCAATTCTGGCGGCAAAGCTGAATTTGACCGAGGCATGCTCGAAGCACTGGGCATGCAAAAGATTGTTACAACCAATCCGTTTGAGACAGGGACCCATACGTTTGAAGGCATATTAATCAGCGACATTTTGAAAGCGGTCGATGCAAATGGCAGCAACTTATCCGCTGTCGCTCATGATGGATATTCCGTCGTCATCCCAGTCGAAGATGTTGTGAATTATCCTGTCATGCTCGCCATGGTCTGGAATGGCAAAACCATGAAAATCCGGAATAGGGGCCCGCTCTGGGTTATTTACCCGATCGGGAAGTACCCAGAATTACAAAATCAAAAATACAGTGCCAGAAGTGTCTGGCAGCTTAAGACATTGACTGTCGAGTGATCTTGGCTTTGCACCACGGCTCGAAATTGCGCTGATGAAATTTCAACCCTCCAATCGGCTGTTTATGATCGGCATCAGCGGATTGGTGAGCGTATTTTTAATCTTGGTCATCCTGGTGACTTTTTATTGGTGGAACGCATAACGACAACTGTCAGAGATAAATTATGACAGTAGCGGGATGGCAACGGTTCAACTCAGGATGCATTTCAATCTGATGTTGATGGAGCTCGAATTGATCGAGCGTGTTCCCGAGACTGTATCGCCAGCTAACGCTATTTTACAGTACGATATCGTATACCAAAGACTGGAAAGCTTACCCAAGCGCCCCCCCTATGATCGGTTTTTGACGCCAGAACTCCTGTTTACGATTGGCCGGGTATTGGACCGCGTGAAGGCCGAAGAAGACCTGATTGATCGGGCCGTTGCTGAGGGGGCTCAAGTATTGATAGGGATGCGAGATCGATTGCTTCCATATCGTGCTGAGGTGGATCGGATATCGGGAAAGACAACACAATTGGCGGGGGAGTACCGGGATACGCAACGCCAGGAAATCACTTCGATTACGCAGTTTCTCATATTGCTGACGGTGGGTTTGATGCTCTCAGGCATCGCATTCGCATTTTTGTTATGGCGATCTGCGTTGAATGTATCACGGCAGAACAAGAATTTGATTGAACTGACCGAGGAGCTCCAAGAGGTCAGCCGGGCCAAATCTGAATTCTTGGCGCATATGAGCCATGAACTCCGAACACCACTGAATGCGATTGCTGGCTTCTCTGAAATGATCTCAAGCCAGGCACTAGGTAAAATCGAGAATAAAAAATACCTGGAATATGCAGGCCATATTGGCGCGTCTGGTCAGCATTTAATAGAAATTATCAACGATGTGTTGGACTTGTCGAAGATTGAAGCTGGCGAATTGGTTTTAGAAATTGAGACCTTTGCCGTCGAAGGCGCGCTGACCGATGCGATCAATCTGATCAATTTCAGGGGCAACAGGGATCGGAACAGCATTACAGTAACGATCAACACTGATGCGCAACAGATCTACGCTGACTTAAGAAGTTTCCGACAAATATTGATCAATATCTTATCGAATGCGGATAAGTACACGCCTGAAGATGGGACAATATCGGTGACAGTTCGCCGCGATGATAATGGGGATACACTGGTTTCTGTCGTGGATAATGGCAGCGGCATTCACCAAGATGACCTGACACGTATCCTGGAGCCTTTTGGCCAAGCCCGTAAAAATGCCGAAGTCAGCCATGATGGCACAGGGCTGGGCCTGTCGCTTTCCAATCGTTTAATGGAATTGCACAGCGGCGAACTTGTGGTTGAGAGCGAGCTTCGTGAGGGCACAACCGTCACCCTGCGGTTTCCAAAATCCTAGACCAAAACAACCGTTAAAGACGGTTACCGAGACAAAAATGATTACTCAGCTTAGGGTTCGGCTTCGCCGTCAGTCACCTTTTTCTTTGGCTTCGGCAGATCAAGCTTGAGGCTCAATTCCTTCAACCGTTTGGCATCGATTTCTGTTGGCGAGCCCATCAGCAAATCTTCGGCCTGCTGGTTCATCGGGAAGGCGATGACTTCGCGGATGTTTTGTTCATCCGCCAACAGCATCACGATCCGGTCGATCCCGGGGGCCGAGCCGCCGTGCGGCGGTGCGCCAAATTGGAATGCCCGCAGC
>DGNZ01000434.1 GCA_002389175.1 Rhodospirillaceae bacterium UBA4479
TCCCTCGGCGCCCTTGGGACGGCTTGTGATCGTCATGCGGCTGACAGCGCCAATCGATGGCAAGGCCTCGCCCCGAAATCCCAGCGTTAAAATTTTTGTTAAATCATCATCGGGGAGTTTCGATGTCGCGTGGCGTTCGACGGCCAATGACAATTCGTCGGGCGTCATCCCCTTACCGTCATCGGTGACAACGATTTCGGTTTGCCCACCATCGCGCACAGATACATCGATCCGCGTCGCCTCGGCATCGATGGCATTTTCGACAAGCTCTTTGACAGCCGATGCAGGGCGCTCAACCACCTCACCAGCGGCAATCCGATTAACCAGAGTTTCTGGCAAGCGGCGGAGCGTCATTCAATGCCACCCCGCATCCGATTAAATGCCGCAACAAAACGCTGCAGCCGTTCCGGTGCCGGTGCGCCACCTGCGAATACGGGTTCCAAGTCACCCGTCAGGTCCTTGCCCAACTGGACACCCCATTGATCGAACGGGTTGATGCCCAGGATGCACGCCGCCGCGACTGTCTTGTGCTCATAAAGCGCGATCAGCTTGCCCAGCATACGGGCATCCAGATCCTTGTAGATCAGAATGCTTGATGGCTGATTGCCAGATGCATATCGATGCATGTTGCTTCGATCGGACCGGCCAAAAGCCATGGCATCGGCCTGGGCAATGGCGTTTGCCGTCAGCACATTATGCATGTTCTGACCGTTGCCGACGGGCGTCGCAAAGACCAGGAAATCAAGCGCGACCAGATCGGTGCCTTGATGAAGTTGTTGGAAAAACGCGTGCTGCGCATCCGAACCAATGCCGCCAAACACGATGGGCTGAGTGCGATACGGCACTTCGACACCCGCTGTCGTCACCCGCTTGCCATTGCTCTCCATCTCTAGCTGTTTCAGATAATCTGAAAAAAGCTGCATGCGGGTATCATAAGGCACGCATGCCTCGGCGCGGGCATTCAGAAAATTGGTGTTCCAGATCGTGAACAAAGCCATCAGGATCGGCACATTTTCTGCGACGGGTGCGGTTAAAGCATGCTGGTCCATTTCGCGGGCACCCTCGCGTAGTTCGGCAAAGGCATCCCAGCCAAATGCGAGCGCCATGGGCAGACCAACGGCCGACCAAATCGAATACCGCCCCCCGACCCAATCCCAAATCGGAAAGACACGATCATTAGCGATACCAAATTCCTGGGCCGCAGCGGCATTGGCTGTAATCGCAACAAAGTGTGACGCCCACTCGGCACCGATGACTTCTTGCATTTCGGCTTTGGCACGGGTCGCATTCATCGCTGTTTCCAGCGTCGTGAAAGATTTCGACGTCACGATAATCAGCGTTTCAGCCATGTCTAAATTGCTGAACGCCCGGTCATAGGCTGTGCCATCAACGTTGCCGCAAACACCAACCGTCAAAAGTTGGGGGAGTCGGTCACTCAACGCATCAAGGGTGAGCAAAGGACCCAATTCCGACCCGCCCACACCCACAGAAATCACATTCCGAAAGGGTTTGCCGCTTGATGTCGTGATTGTCCCGGACAAAATGCCTTCGACAAAGGATTTAAGTTGGGCGTCACAGGCTTCGATGTGTTCGTGAATGGCCGGGTAGGCGCAGGGCGTGCCACGACACGCGGTATGCAACGCGGCCCTGTTCTCAACCGCGTTCACAGGCTCTCCCGCGACCATGCGATTGAAAAACCCTGGCACGTCTTGATCTGTTGCCAGATCGACCAAGGTGCTCATCACCTCGGCATTCATGCGCTGCCTGGAATAATCAAAAAAGATATCGCCCAAATCAATGGCCATCCGCTCCGCGCGCGCGGGGTCATTCTCGAATAATTCCGAGAGATGCTCAGAGCGAGAATTGGGCGCAAGAGCGCTTAATTTGTGCCAAATTTGGGAATCAGATACGAGAGCCATAGGCACTTCTATCAGATGCCTATACCAAGCTCCATATCCCGATTGCAATTATTCCGTTGCGCTAAAACCGACGGGGCGTCCAGCGATGACAAAGCTGAGTTTTTCGGGCTGATATAAGCTCTTGGCGACGCGTTTAGCCTCTTTCAACGTCACAGATTCGATATAGCTATTTCGCTTGTCGATATAATCGATGCCCAGATCGTCATCCTGCATCGCAACCAACATATTGGCGATGGTGTCCGAAGACGTGAACCGCAGCGGAAACGCCCCGGTCAGGTATGTTTTAGCATCATCCAATTCCGCTTGGGTCGGGCCGTTTTCGGCGAATTCTTTCCAAACGTCACGGATCACATCGATGGTTTCTTTAACACGCGCGTTGGCAGTCCCCGCCCCGCCCATGACCGCTGACGATGAATCGAGGGGCATCAAGTAACTGTATACCGAATACGCCAAACCACGCTCTTCGCGCACCTGTTGATACAGGCGTGACACAAAACTGCCCCCGCCCAAAATGTAATTAAGGACATGCGCCGCATAAAAATCAGGATCGTCCCTAGATATGCCGGGCTGGCCAAACTGAATAGAGCTTTGCGGGACATCGACATCGATCACCGTCGTGCCCCCTGTGAGTAAAGCGTCAACCTTAGCCACACCGCTGGATGAGGCCTTTGCGGGCAAATCCCCAAACGTTTTGTCCAAATAGATTTTGAGCTCATCCGCCTGGATATCGCCGACAACGCCGATGATCAGGTTATCTCGGGCAAAGCGCGTTTGTGTGAAGGTCATAAGATCATCGCGGGTTAGTGCGCTTAATCCCTCGACAGTTCCACTTGATGATTGCCCGTATGGGTGATCGCCGAAAGCTAACTCGAAGATTTTTCGACTTGCCTGATAATTGGGCGATTGGCTGTTCTGATTAACCCGCGAAATCAACTGGGTGCGAATGCGCTCCATGGGCTCTTCATCAAAGCGGGCTTCTTTCAACGCCAGACGGGCCAACTCAAACGCGTAATCGCGGTGCTTGTTAAGTGTCTTGAACGTCCCCCGAAACGAATCCAGTCCCGCACTGAACCGCAGCGTCATGGATCGGTCATCAAGGGCCGTTTGGAACGCGGTGCTGTCGAGATCACCTGCCCCCTCGTCAATGGTCGCAGCCACCAACGAGGCAAGCCCCTCTTTGCCCTTGGGGTCTAATGCGCCACCACCTTCAAATTTGAATTCCATGGTGACGATGGGATTGGAATGGTCGCGCACCAGCCAGGCTTCGATGCCTTTGTCGCTGACCACGCGCTCTACCTCGACCGCATCGGCGGTCTGCACGGTGAACATGACGCCAACACCAACCACCGCCACGGCAAGGCAGGAGCGGACGAATTTTCGAATGGTTATATTCATACCCATAATTTCATGCCTACCCGACTAGCTTTGCGGTTTTGGTAAAAGTTCAGACGTCACATGGAACGCACCTTGAAACACATGCTTTGCAGCGGCAACGACCGCTTCGGGTGTGACCTCGGCGATACGCGCGGGCCAACTTTCGACTTCATCGATTGAGCCCCCACTTGTCAGGGCAACGCCAAAGACACGTGCCGCCGTGCCAAAATTATCGCGGGCAAAGGCAGCGTGATTTTGCAAACGGTCTATCGCGTCGTCGACTTCTTTTTTCGTCACGCCTTCTTGAATCAAACGTGCCAATTCCTCGTCAACGGCAGGATCAATCTTGGTCATATCGGTGCCGGGTTTTGGCGACACATAGAAATAAAACGTCGCAGGGCCCAACGCATCGGGGCTGTAATAGGAGCCCGCCGAAAGCGCAATTTTATCATCTAGGATCAAGCGCTTGTGCAATCTGCTGGATGCCCCGCCACCCAAAAGCTCGGTCAGAATTTGTAAGGCATAGCGATGCTGACCTTCGCCATAACTATAACTGGGCGCCAAATAGCTTCGATTCCAACGTTCTTGTGTGACCCGCTCATGCTCAAGCGCAACTCGCTTATTTGCGCGTGCTGGCGGCTCAATCGTGCGTTCTCGCTTAATATCCGGGCCACGGGGAATGGCACCATAATATTTCTCGGCCAACGGTTTCAGCTCATCAACCGTTACATCGCCCTCAACAATCAGGATTGCGTTGTTCGGTGCGTAGTATTTTTTATAAAAAGCCAAAATCCGATCAAGGTCGAGGGCAGCTATTTCATGCTCCCAGCCGATAATCGGGCGACGGTAAGGGTAATTTGTGAAAAGCGTCGCATTGACCTGTTCGCCCAACTGCGCGCCGGGATTGTTATCTACCCGCGAACGGCGTTCTTCCAAGACGACATCACGTTCCGGCACGACCTCATCGGCGGTAATCACCAGATTGGTCATACGGTTGGCCTCGTACTTCATCACCATTTCCAAACGATCCTTGGCAATGGTTTGGAAATACGCCGTGTAATCATAGGACGTGAAAGCATTTTCCTGACCGCCATTACGCGCGATCTTTTTCGAAAATTCACCTGATTCGGTGGTCTTGGTTCCCTTGAACATCAAATGTTCTAGCAAGTGGGCAATGCCGCTCTCACCTTCACCCTCATCGGCCGAACCGACTTTGTACCAGACCATCTGGCGAACAACGGGCGCACGATTGTTGGAAATCACCACAACCTGCATGCCGTTCTTTAAGGTGAATGTTTTAGGATCAAAGATCTTGGCTTCGGCAATCGTTGAGACTGCCAGCGTGGCCGCAAGCAAAAGGCCTGCTGCCATCGGAGCCCAAAAGGCTTTTGAGGAAATTTTCATCATACCTTGGATATGACGGCGTTTGCGAAGCGGATCAATGGGAAAAGCCGCTCATCACTAAAAGGTTACAAAGATTTAAAAATCAAATATGCCTTTTTTGCCACGTTTTTTCGTGACCTTTGGGGTTTCACCTTCGGTGATTTCATTGCCCAACGCTTGGTTTTCGCGGATACGCTGCTGTTCTTTTTCAGCGTCCACGACGACACCTTCGTATGGTTTATCATCAACCCAGAAGATCATCTTGTCGGCCAAACGCTTGTCTTCTTTGGACAACAAAGACGTTTCAGAGTTCACAACTTCGCGAATGCTGGGGTCGGCCGTGCTCGCACCGGTTTTTTGCATGATCGCGTTTAAACCATTGGAAAGGGTCGGATCGCGCGTTGGTTGCGTTCGAATCGACGCCTGGCGTTGCAACAACGCGGCGCGGGCTTCGTCTTGTGGCGAAATCGCTTGCGGACGAATTGATCCAGGCGATGGCGGGCGCAACTGAAATTCAGGTGGAAGGCTCAATGGTGGACGCTGGTACACAGCGAATTCATCCGGCGCATCCTTGGATTTGCTGATAATCTTCTTCGCTGATTCACAGGCGCCCAAGCTGATCGCCACTGCGCACAGCACACTCACACTTAGAACTTTCTGCCAACGTCGTTTCATTATCATGTCACCGACAATCCCATCAGATTACTAACATTCTATGAGGATTCATCACGAATGAACAGCGATTCCAAAATCAACAGCACCGCTCCTACGCAGATTGCGCTATCGGCCACATTAAAAGCGGGCCAATGATACCCAAACGCATGGAAGTCGAGGAAATCCACAACCGCACCGTACTGAATGCGATCGATTACATTGCCAATCGCACCACCAATCACCAAGCCCAGCGCCAGCGCGGCCCAATGCGTGCTTGATTTCCATAACCAGATGGAAAGACCGATGGTGATCGCAACAGCCACCCCGGTCAGGATATAGGGGCCATAAGCGCTGTCTTGGTTGAACAGACCAAAGCTGACACCCCGGTTCATGCCCAGCACCAGATTGAAATTTGACGTAATCTCAATCACCCGGGGAGGAATCATCACATCTTCTAAAATCCATCCCTTGGATGCCTGATCCAATACAATCGCAATGACCGCCAAGATCATTCCCTTAAGGAACAACAGCCTCGGTTTATCCTTGGGTTTATCCGATGATGGCGCAGCTTTTGTCACGATTGGAAATGATCGACCGCATCGGCGCAACGATGACACGCCGTCGCATGATCAGGGTTCGCGCCCACCTCATCCAGGACTTTCCAGCAACGCTCGCACTTTTCGCCGCTCGATTTTTCAATGACGACGGCAATACCGTCGACATCTTCCAATTGATGCGCATCTGCAGGCGCTTCACCATCTAAAAACGTGATGCCCGACGTGATGCATAGATCAGCCACATCGAAGTCCGCAACGGCGTCTTGATACTTAGCATCAGCGTAAACTTTAGGATGCGCTTGAAGACTGGCGCCTATCACTTTGTTTGCACGGGCAATTTCCAGTGCGCCTGTGACAGCACGACGAAGCGCGCGCACATTTGACCATTTATCAGCCAACGCACCATCCGCCCATTCTGCTGGCACATCGGGGAAAGTGCGCAAATGAACCGAGTTCCCAGCGCTGCGATCAGGGTGACGTGCGAGCCATGCTTCTTCTGCGGTGAAGCAAATAAACGGGGCTAACCAAGCCGTTAGGTGGTCAAACAGCGTGTCCAAGACCGTGCGCGCGGCACGGCGGCTGATCGAATCTGCGCGATCACAATAAAGCGCATCTTTTCGGATATCGAAATAAAATGCCGACAAATCAACCGCACAGAACGTGTGGAGTTCTGCAAAAAATGGTTGGAAATCATAGTTATCACAAGCGTTCTTCAAGCTTTGGTCCAGCTTATGGATCCGGTGCAGGACCCAACGTTCCAATTCCGGCAATTCATTGATGTCATCGATGCGTTCCGCAGCATCAAATTCTGCCAAGTTTCCAATGATATAGCGCAATGTGTTACGAAGCCGTCTATAGATATCAGCCTGTTGTTTGACGATTTCAGGGCCAATCCGCAAATCTTCGGAATAATCTGAATTCACAACCCAAATCCGTAAGATATCGGCACCGTATTGGGTGATGACCTCTTGCGGTGCAACCACGTTGCCGAGTGATTTCGACATCTTCTGGCCGTCTTCGGCCATCACGAAACCATGAGTTAAGACCGCTTCATAAGGCGCACGGCCACGGGTGCCGCAGCTTTCCAACAATGATGAGTGGAACCAGCCGCGATGTTGGTCAGAGCCTTCTAGGTACAACGATGCGGGCCATTGCAAATCTTTCCACGGCCCATCTTCGAGAACAAACGCATGCGTACAGCCACTATCGAACCACACATCCAAAATATCGGTAACTTGCTCAAAATCATCGGGATTGCGATCTGGGCCCAAGAAGCGGCTTGGATCAGATGCAAACCATGCATCTGCGCCTTCTTCTTTGAACGCTTCGACGACGCGGCCCTGGACCGCTTCATCGCGCAACGGCTCACCGGTTTCCTTGTTCACAAAAACCGTGATCGGCACGCCCCAGGCGCGCTGGCGCGAGACCACCCAATCGGGCCGGTCCGCGATCATGCCGTTCAAGCGACGCTGGCCGGATTCCGGCACGAAACGGGTTTCAGAAATAGCTTTGAGCGCTTTTTCCCGCAGGCCGTTGGTTTCCATCGAAATGAACCATTGCGCCGTATTGCGGAAGATCAGGGGCTTTTTAGAGCGCCAGGAATGTGGGTAACGGTGTACCAGCTTACCTTTGCCGAGCAATCCACCCGCTTCGGCCAATACATCGGCCACGTGATCGTTGCATTTATAGACGTGCTGGCCTGCAAACAGCGGCACATGCTCAAAGAAGCAGCCATCTTCACCGACCGTATGCGGGACTTCGATGCCATTCTGCATGCCCAAGACCCAGTCATCTGCGCCATGACCGGGGGCGATGTGCACAACGCCCGTGCCTTCTTCGGTGGTGGCAAAGTCCGCCGCCAACGCAGGCACATCGTAATCAAAGCCCTGTCCGCGGAGCGGGTGACTGCAGATGGTACCCGCCAGGGACGAACCCTTGAACGTGGTCATCACTTTATGATCTGTGATGCCGCATGCCTCGGTAAATGCTTCCAGGCGCGCTTCAGCAACAACCAATTGATCACCCATCATGACCAGGCTGTCGTCAGCAACGCCTTTGATGCTGATCTGGGCGTAATCGATGTTCGCACCATAGGCGACAGCGCGGTTCCCCGGCATGGTCCATGGCGTTGTCGTCCAAATGACGATGCTGCTACCCTCAAGAAGCTTATTTGGCGTTTCGATCACAGGGAATTTCACGAAGATCGTGGTCGATGTGTGGTCGTGATATTCAACCTCGGCCTCGGCTAGGGCAGTCTTCTCAACCGGAGACCACATCACAGGCTTGGAGCCCCGATAAAGTGACCCATCCATCAGGAATTTGCCCAATTCCTCAGCGATTTTAGCCTCGGCGGCATAGGTCATGGTGGTGTAAGGGTGATCCCAATCGCCCATCACGCCCAAGCGCTTGAACTCTTCGCGCTGCACGCCGATCCAATGTTCGGCGAATTCGCGGCATTCCTGACGGAATTCGACAACCGGCACGGCATCTTTGTCTTTTTTCTTTTTGCGGTACTTTTCTTCGATTTTCCATTCGATCGGCAGACCGTGACAGTCCCAGCCCGGCACATAGCGGGCGTCCTTGCCCTGCATCTGCTGGGTCCGGTTGATGACGTCCTTCAAGATCTTGTTCAGCGCGTGTCCGATGTGCAGGTTGCCGTTGGCGTACGGCGGCCCGTCATGA
>DGNZ01000107.1 GCA_002389175.1 Rhodospirillaceae bacterium UBA4479
CAGCATCACGCATATGAGGCACTGGGTCTATTCCGGTATCTGCAACGCGGCCAGCGAACACCGATACGTTTGCTGCCACATCAGGTGACAATGCGTCGCATATCTCCTGAACTTGCTTAAGCGTAAAAACCGCAGTCACATTCACTTGAACGCCGTGATTAGCCAATCGTTTGACGAGTGCTGCACTATTTTCGCCTTTTGTATTTGTAACAGGAATTTTCACAAATACGTTTGCGCCCCAACTCGCGATCGCTCGGGCTTGCGATTCCATTTCATCAAATTCGTCAGCAAACACTTCGAGTGACAATGGCGCTCCATCGACGATCTCGATCACATCCTTCGAAAATCGTTCATAATCTGATATTCCAACAGCCCGCATCAGCGTCGGGTTGGTCGTAAACCCTTTGATGATAGGGTTGTCGCGCAAAGCCTTAATATGCTTAAGGTCTGCTCCATCAGCGAAAATCTTGACTTTCAAGTCGTCAATGCATGCCATTACTCTGAATTCTCCGTGCAATCATTGTGCAGTTTATACCAGTCCACACGACCAGCTACAAAATCAAAACGTCAATCTATACCCCCCAATGTCTACGCCAAGCATTAAATGACACACGTGCCCATAATGCTGGGCCATGATTACCAATGCCATTTTGGTGTTCATCCCACAATTGCTGTGTGGAGCCCAGGTTGCTGGAGGTGACGTCATCACCGCTTAAGTGGTCTTCTGCATAAGGTTTCAATGCAGAGCGTAACCATTCATCCAGAGGGATTGAAAAACCTTTCTTTTCGCTATCCATCAAGGCTTCTGGGACATTATCATGCACATAATCACGTACGACACGCTTACCTACTCCATCAGTGTATTTTTGTAATTTTGGCAATGCCCACGCAAGCTCAACAAGACGATGATCTAAAAATGGCACTCGTCCTTCCAAACCAACTGCCATACTCGCACGATCAAGCTTAACGAGAATGTCATCAGGCAAATAAATTTGGCTATCTAAGTACATCAACTGTTCCGCGGGCTCTTTAAGAACCAACTCTGGCGAATTGAACCATGCCGGCATTTTACATGACACGGAATCGTCCAGAGCAACAACACGCGCATAAAGCTCATTAATATCACGGGCGCTCAATAACTCGCCGATGTATGAAATAGCAGCAGCGCCATTCGTTGGACGTTTATCTTCCGGCAATAAGCGTAGCAACAAACCTGGCAAATTCGATGCAGCAGTACCAGCAATTCGGCGCGCCCATTGTGGTTTACTCAATATCTGCCGCAATACGGTATCAGCCCACTGGTACCGACTATATCCACCAAACAGTTCATCACCACCATCACCAGAGATTGCCACTGTCACTTGTTGACGAGCAAATTTAGAAACGAATGCCATTGGGAATTGCGACGAATCCGCAAACGGCTCATCGTACATCTCTGGCAATTTAGATGCGATTTCACGCGCATCATCTCCCTGCATATGAACAGTATTAAAATTTATGCCAAGGTGTGATGCTATTTCTCGCGCAAATGGCGATTCATCATAACGCGCATCATCAAAGCCAACATTAAATGTTTGCACATTCATCGCACCATTTTTGACGAGAGCAGAAACAACTGCTGTTGAATCGAAGCCACCTGATAAAAAAGCGCCGACAGGCACATCGCTGCGAATCTGCAATTTAACGGCGTCTTCAAAGACCTCCGTGAAGCGCGCCAAAGCTTCATCCTCTGGTATTACATCGCGCTTCTTTTCACTGATGACTTTGGCCAACGACCAGTAGCACCAGCGATCAATTCCCCCATCCGCTTGAATACTCATCCCATGTCCAGGCAATACTTTTTCCATGCCTTCATATATCGTCAATGGTGCAGGAATGTATCCAAATTGATGAAACTTTTCAGCAGCTACCTTATTTAACTTTGGCGACCAACGCTCTGAGCTTCGGAGTGCTTTCAGTTCTGATCCGAAAATAATGTCATCTCCGAACCGCCCCCAATACAACGGTTTGACACCCACTCGATCACGAACCAGATGCAAGGCACGTTGCTCTCGATCCCAAAGGGCGAACGCAAACATGCCGTTAACTTTCTCTAGGGCTTCTCGAACTCCATATCGCGCTATAGCTTCAACAAAGACCTCAGTGTCACTATGTCCACGGAAGATAAAACCCGTAGCTTCAAGTGATTCGCGGACTTCTTTAAAATTATAAAACTCACCATTAAAAACGATGACATATCTTCCAGATTGAGATGCCATGGGTTGGTGACCAGATGAAGTTAAATCGAGAATTGATAAACGCTGAAATCCTAGACCAATCCCTGCACTTTCGTCACACCAATGGCCTTGATCATCAGGCCCTCGATGTTCCAACTGTGATGCCATTAAAATGGCTTCGCGGATTAAATTCACTTGGGGTGTCGCCTTTGAAAGGTCCCAAACGCCGGCGATTCCGCACATTCAAGAAACCCCTGATCCAGTTCCCTGGAAAAGTTGTCTCTTAGCGTGCCGACGAGACATGCAATATCGCAACGAGAATCCAAGCAAGACAAACCAGCCTAAACAGCGCGTGAAGAGTTTGGTTTGATTATGTGTGTTACTTTTACGAAAACGCATTAGATAAGCAATTAAGCTTGATGCACTTTGATCAAGGTTTGGTAAACCTTCCAAAAATTTAACACCACCTTGAATCACACCATCACGCAATTGATCATTTTCTCTAAGCTGTATCATTGCAGTCGCAAGATTTTCAGGGTTTGGTAAAGCAAAAATTATATTATCGTTCGCGACCAACATTTCTCGATATGTCTTTAATGGGGCCACAATGTTAGGCACCTCACATGCCATCGCCTCTAAAATGGTTAGAGGGAATCCATCTGATGGTGGTATACCAACAACTACATCGCTTGATTGGTACATTGTTGCCATTTCAATCGCTGTCATCCGAGGTTTGAAAGTGATTGCATCAAAAATACCGAGCGAACGAGCTAAGTCCTCGAGATATTCTTTATATCCAGCTTCAGCTTCATACTCAGAGATAACAAGAATTACATCGTTCTCCTTGGGTTTTAACTGTGCAAAAGCCCGAACAATCACATCTATTCGATAGAATGAATTGAGAATGCGAGGACTAAACACGACAAAGCTATTCTTGGGCAACATCATTGTCTGTCGAGCACTTGCGCGCTGGCCAGGTTTGAAAATTGACCTATCAATCCCCCAATTCAGTCGGGTCATGCGATCTTGTTTCACCCCCTGCGCCGATAAGACATCAGCTAAATGGGATGATTTTACTGTAATAAGATCAGCACGCTGGATAACCAGTCGCGTCAACCAAACCGCTAATGGGTGCGGCTTACTTTGCTCTTCCAGCAAAACATCCCCACCCATAACAGTCAGCACCATTGCACGCCGGTCCCCCGACAGAGCGAACACCCATGCTCCCCAACTATTAGCGTAATGAATATTGACCACGTCTCCTGCGCTATCCTTGATCGCTCTATGCCACTTCAAGAACGGTGGTACTTGCAAGCCATCCCCCGCATCGACCACACTTACATCTCGCAAATTCAACGAAGTCGGACGACTGGTAAGCAGATGAAGTTCCACGCTTTGTTCCGACATAGCCGAAATGCGGCTCGCAACGTGCGCCCCCCCCGCATCGCCTATTATACAAACAGAAAATGTGGTGTCCTCGTTATGCAAACTAATCCTCTCCACAGTCATTATATTTGACTATGATATCGGCAGCTTCAGATAGATTTCGAACAACCCATTCGGGTTTAAACGTATTTGCTTCTTCATATCCATATTCGATAAATATCGCCTTACAACCCGCATTGTGGGCCGCACCAATATCGCGCCAACGATCCCCCACCATATAACTTTTACTTAAGTTGAGAGACAGTTCAGCAGTAGCTTCCAAAATCATTCCCGGCTTAGGCTTGTAACAATCGCAATCGTCTCCTTCGAGACACCAGCAAACTCGGACGTCATCGATGCCCAGCGTTTCAGAGACATACTTATTTATTGCTTCAACAACGTCTCTTCGTTGCGTCCCCTTCACAACGTCTGGCTGATTTGTGACCATTACCGTCACAAATCCTGCTGCTTTTAATTTTCTAATAGCTTCTGGAACACCAGGTAAAATCTCAACAGATTCTAAATCTTGCGGTGGAAAAGGTCGGCCATCACGAACCACGGCTCTGTTCAGGACGCCGTCGCGATCTAAAAATACGGCAGCACGTTCCGATGTCACCATTTGGTCTCATTTGTTTGCAATTCAGGGTGTGATACCAGGCAATGCCAAACGACAGCTTGGAATGCCTCGCAATATGGCGTCACCAGCTTGCTATCAGGTGTTGGCACAACAACAACGGCATCTCCATTTTTTGCGGTATGACCGGTATCACGCCCAACGACACCTATTACTTTTGCGCCAACGTTTTTGGCGAGATCAACAGCACGAACGATATTGACACTGACGCCACGCTCGGAATCACCACCGCCCACAGAGAATACAAATATCGCATCTTTTTCGTTGATCCGACTAGTTTTCAGCCAACCTTCAAAAACAGTTTCCCACCCCTCGTCGTTCGTGCGCGCTGTAAGTTCAGAAACATTATCAGTTGGGGCATACGCCTCGATCCCGCAGAGTTTTCTAAAATCATTAACAGCATGCCCACAATTGCCAGCGCTGCCGCCAACACCGAGCATAAACAATCGCCCACCGTTCGCCCGGACATCGACCAATACGTCAACAATCGCACGAATACCATTATGGTCGATTGTGTTGGCAATTTCGGCAACGCCTTGGAAGTATTCTTTAATTTTATCCACTAATTCCATCCGTAAATTTCGTTTTGGAGCCCTAAGCCTAGAACTCGTCCAATCATCCTAATACCATAACGCTGGAAACAGAAAACCGTCAAAACATACCAAGGATTTATCCGTCACAGTCCCTCCGTAAGTTTTATGAGCGTCATGTTGTCGTCAATTAACGCAAAGAACCAAATATTGTGCATTTTAACTGAGTTGCGTTTCAAGGTTACCTCCCTTAGACAAGCTAGTATTAACGTGCACAAAGCGTTTTGCTGATGGGTATTTTGAAAGGCTGATCCTCTT
>DGNZ01000415.1 GCA_002389175.1 Rhodospirillaceae bacterium UBA4479
GCTATTTTTAGAGGTGCCCTTAATTCAACTCGGCTCGCCAGCGCTCCCAGGCGTGCCTGACGCAATCCACCCATGATCAAACCCATCAGATCATGATCATCTAAAAGGAATGAAAATTCCAAAATGGGAAGAGCGACAGCGTCTTCAGGATCTTCTGCAAGCGTCATGGCAATCGATTTTGGTACCGTACCCAAGGACTTTTCTGAGTTGGCAAGCGCCACTCGAACTTGTTTGTCTTGGTCAACAGCGAGCGTTTTGAGAATTTCGTAGGCCATTTCCGTGACCTTTTCGTTTTGATCAGGTCGCAAATCCGGCAACACCTCTGATAGTTTTTCCGAAAGCGCGAGACGAACTTGAACTTCCTTGTCCTTTGAAAGGACGACATCCGCTTGGATCGGCGTATCAGGATTTCGAGCGACAGCGCACCGAACTTTGTAATCCTGATCCGACGACAGGAAATAGAGTATTTCGGGTCGTACGCCTTCCGAATTAGCCAATTCGATCTTTTTCTTGGAACCTTCCTCTAACAGGATTCGTTTGCATTCGTCGTAGTTCGGTGCTTTTGGCCGATCTGCTTGGTCTTTACGAATTTTGAACTTGAACCACTTTTCCAGCATTGAAGCCATCCATCCTGTAAGATACTTGAGCGACCCATTTCTATTATTTTCGCCGCTACAGAGCGTCGCAGCATGTTAGACTTTAGTCACCGACAAATCTTACACGATTTCTAAGGTTTCGCAGAGTCTCTGTGGATGTCTTGAAAGGGCGCTATACCGTCGTTGGTTTTATGGCAAGGAATACGAAAAGCTGCCAATGAATCTAAACCGTCCTCCCGGAAGCCGATAGGCTGTCCGGGATCTTCTATGATCATGAAAATTATTTGTGTGTGAGACAAGATCCCGGATCAAGTCCGGGACGACGCATAAATTGAAGCGTCTGGATTTCCCCTTAAGGAGCGAACTCAAATCCGTTTAATCAGCTAAAATCGCTAACCAGCGCCGCCTTTGTCTCTTCAGGCATAATCGAGATGTGGCCGTATTTCGCATGCGCAATGCCGACCATAATGCGATCAGCAGCTTTGAACTTTTTGACCTGTTCATCCGTGAACGGGAAGTGGATGAACTGCACCGATGACGCTTTGCCGTCTGCGGTGGTGCGGTCGACATCTTCTTCGGGAACGCCTTTGACCGTTTCGCCATCAAATTCGATGGTGATGGTTTCTTCGACTCCACCCAGACCTGCCAAAAATGCCGCACGACGCTGCGGATCATCAATTTCAAACATCAACGTCGCGACCAATTCGCAGCCGTTCGGAATCAAGGGATTATAGGCGCTCAACTCGTCAGGAATCTGCTCTTCACCACCTTTTTCGATGAACAGCATTTCATG
The DNA here is from genome assembly GCA_002389175.1 of Rhodospirillaceae bacterium UBA4479. Taxonomy (GTDB): domain Bacteria; phylum Pseudomonadota; class Alphaproteobacteria; order Rhodospirillales; family Casp-alpha2; genus UBA4479. The sequence goes on from DGNZ01000415.1 coordinate 1,390, forward strand.
CACTTGGTGCCACATGGTCTCGTAGCTTTCGAAGAAGAACATGGCATCGGGCCCGCACGCCATGCGCCGTGTGCGTTTCACCCCGGTCATACGCGCGCGGCTTTCTTTGCGGCCTGCGCTGTACTCTTCCATCGAGATGATATCGTCGCGGGTGATTTCAGTCTTCGTCATCGTCTTCGTCCTTTGATTTTTAGCGTTTGGTCACAGGCCGTAGGCACGCGCGACCAGCTCAATCGGATGCTGCATGGTATCGATGCCATCTGTGGGCTTATCCAACTTCTCGATACCTTGCAGAATATGGTCACGGGCCAAAGGGCATTCTGACAATACGTATTTGCTTTCAGCTGCAGCCGCTTTGCGGGCCACGGGCTTGCCAACCTTGAGTGCGACTTCGAAGTTTTCCTTCATGACACCCCATGATCCGCCATGACCGGAGCAACGCTCAATAATCGTGACATCGATATCGGGGATCAATCGCAGCATTTCTGCGGCTTTTTGTCCCATGTTCTGGGCACGCGAATGGCAGGAAATATGAACCGTGACACCGCCTTCGAGAGCGTTGATCCCTTCGACCATGCCTTCGTTCTTGGCGATGGAGACGACATACTCAGTGATATCAGATGTGGCAGCACTTAGCTTTTTGACGTTCTCATCGTCAGGCACAATCAATGGCCATTCGAATTTCAGCATCAATGCGCAGGATGGCACCAGGGCAATGACGTCGTAGCCTTTTTCGATCCATGGCATCAGATCTTTGGCCGTCAATTGAGCGCTTTCGGCCACAGCACCTATATCACCCTGTTCCAGTTGCGGCATGCCACAGCAGCGTGGATAGACGACTTCGGTCTCAACACCGTTCTTGGCCAAGATGGCGCGCGCCGCTTCGCCGATATCAGGGTTGTTGTAGTTGGCAAAGCACGTCGCATAGAGCACGGCTTTCCGGCCATAAGCGGGTGCATCTTTATTAACAGTGGGCGCGTTATCGCGCTTGGCAAAGGGCTTGGATGTAAATTCAGGCAGATGTGCATCACGATGAACACCAACCACGCTTTCCATGATTGGACGCGTCACTGAATTGCCGCATTTGCCAGCCCAGTTGGTCAGTCCTGACATTTTCGATGCGATTTTACCGTTACGATCCGTCTTGGTGATCTGTTTGGCACCCGCAGGGATCATGCCCTTTTGATTTTCAATGGCCCGGTAGCGCAGCATCAAGTGCGGGAAGTCCAAGTTGAATTCGTGCGGCGGCACGTACGGACATTTGGTCATGAAGCACATATCACAAAGCGTGCATGCATCTACAACGGGCTTGAAATCTTTGCTATCGACGGTATCGAGTTCGCCACTTTCTGACTCATCAATCAGGTCGAATAATTTCGGAAAACTGTCACACAGGTTAAAGCAACGGCGGCACCCGTGGCAGATATCAAAGACACGGCGCAGTTCATCGTCCAGCTTCGCTTCGTCGTAAAAATCGACTTCTGTCCAAGGGATTGGATGGCGCTCTGGGGCTTCGAGGCTACCTTCGCTCATGACGCGGCTCCCGTTAAAGGCAAATAATAAATTAAATGAAAAAGGCTTAGGTATCAGAAGGGGGGCTAATGCCCCCCCCCGTCGTATCATCACAACGTGATAATTAGTCCATGCTGTCGAGTGCTTTCTGGAAGCGACCCGCGTGAGACTTTTCAGCCTTTGCCAGCGTTTCGAACCAGTCAGCAATCTCGTCGAAGCCTTCGTCACGAGCGGTTTTCGCCATGCCAGGATACATGTCGGTGTACTCGTGGGTTTCGCCAGCGATGGCCGCTTTCAAGTTAGCGTCCGTGGCTCCAATTGGCTCACCGGTTGCAGGATCGCCCACTTCTTCAAGGAACTCGAGGTGGCCGTGTGCGTGGCCAGTTTCACCTTCGGCGGTGGAACGGAAAACAGATGCAACGTCGTTGTAGCCTTCGATGTCTGCCTTTTGGGCGAAGTACAAGTAGCGACGGTTAGCCTGCGATTCGCCAGCGAATGCAGCTTTCAGGTTTTCTTCGGTTTGAGTTCCTTTGAGGGACATTTGATCCTCCTTGTTAAGATCGGTCAGTTGATTTTTAAAGCTTTATCACGCGAGCTATTGCGCTTACCGGAATATGGTAATGATATGGTCCGGAGTCAATATATTGGAATTATTCTAAAGAGTTTTATCAAGCTTCGGTAACACGAACGATAACATCGACACGTGAAATCTTCGATCCCGCTGGTGCATCAGGCAGTTCAGCCAAGACAACATCCGCAGACGAAATGTCTTCCAAAACACCTTTGTCTTCGAAATAGAAGTGATGGTGTTCTGACGTGTTGGTGTCAAAATAAGATCTGCCTGAATCGACGACGATTTCACGGAGCAGACCCACCTGGGTAAATTGATGCAGTGTATTATATACCGTCGCCAAAGATACCGAGACACCCGCAGATGACGCATCGCGATGCAGGGTCTCGGCGGTCATGTGATGATCTTCGCCAACAAACATCAATGATGCCAAATCGACACGCTGGCGGGTCGGTCGAAGACCCACATTGCGGAGACGATCGGTGATTTGTGCGTGTACTGAATGAGCGTTCATATCACCGATATATGTCTTAACGTTTCTAATAACAATGATCTAAGTCAAGGACACGGATTAGACGTCTTCTGGGAACGGCACGCCAATAATATTATACCCACTGTCCACGTGGTGGATTTCACCCGTCACACCCATCGACAGATCAGACAGTAAATAGAGAGCCGCGCCGCCTACATCACTGAGTTGGATGTTTCGTTTCAACGGAGCATGTTTCTCATTCCAACGCAGAATATGACGCGCACCGGAAATGGCACTTCCCGCCAACGTCCGCATAGGTCCTGGTGAAAGCGCGTTCACGCGAATGCCATCGCCACCCAAATCTGAGGCCAAATAACGCACGCTGGCTTCGAGGGCCGCCTTGGCGACACCCATCACATTGTAATGTGGAACCACGCGGTTGGAGCCGGAAAACGACAACGCAATCATACTGCCGCCATTGGTCATGGCGGGTGCAGCGTGACGCGCCAACGTCGTAAACGAATAACAAGAAACATCCATGGTACGCAGGAAATTATCGCGCGTGGTGCCGATGTAACGGCCCTTGAGTTCTTGTTTGTCAGAATAGGCAATTGCATGAACGATGAAATCCATGGAGCCCCACGCAGAAACGGATTGGTCTATCACGTTGGCAATTGATGCCTCGTCCTCAACATCACATTGCACGATGACGTTGGAGCCAACACTTTCAGCAAGTGGCCGCAAACGTCGTTCAATAGCTTCATTCTGATAGGTAAATCCGATTTCTGCACCGTGGGCCGCCAATGTTTCGGCGATGCCCCAACCGATTGATCGATCATTGGCAACGCCCATGACCAAACCGCGCTTACCCTGCATGAGGCCACCTGTTACTGGTGTCACTTTGGCGTCGCTTGCTGGTTTTTGTTCATTCACGGCCTTAACCCTCTAACCGTTTGAACGCCAGCGTCGCGTTTGTTCCACCAAATCCAAAGCTGTTGGATATGACACAGTTCAGATCCGCATCATCAATACGTGTCGAGACGATGTCAGCATCCCCTGCTTCTGGGTCTAAATTATCAACATTGGCCGACGCGGCGATGAAATTGTTGTTCATCATAATCAGCGAATAAATTGCCTCGTGGGCACCCGTCGCTCCTTGGCTGTGTCCGGTCAACGATTTGGTCGAGGAAATCTTTGGCATGTGAGCACCAAACACTTCTTGGATCGCCTTAAGCTCGGTCATGTCACCCGCTGGTGTCGAAGTGCCGTGTGCGTTGATGTAATCAACCTTGGTGTTTCCAAGACCCGCCGTTGCCATTTGCATGCAACGTCGCGCCCCTTCACCCGATGGGGCCACCATATCGACACCGTCTGATGTGGCACCATAGCCAACGACTTCGCCGTAAATTTTCGCACCGCGCGCCTTGGCGTGTTCGTATTCTTCGAGGACCACAACACCGGCCCCACCAGCGATCACAAAACCATCACGGTCGACATCAAACGGACGGGATGCTTTTTCAGGCGTGTCATTGTACTTGGAAGACAACGCCCCCATGGCATCGAACAATACAGTCAGCGTCCAATGCAGTTCTTCGGCGCCGCCTGCAAAGACGACGTCTTGCTTGCCCCATTGGATGAGTTCAGCCCCGTTGCCAATACAGTGTGCACTTGTCGAACACGCTGAAGAAATCGAATAACTGAGGCCGCGCATATGGAACGCCGTCGAAATATTCGCAGACACCGTAGAGCACATGGCCTTTGGCACCGCGTAGGGACCGACTCGTTTTGCACTCTTTTCGCGCGCCGTATCAACGGCTTCGGTTTGCGCAGATGTTGATGGTCCACCGGACCCCATCACCAAGCCTGTCCGCTCGTTGGTCACGATATCATCGCCAAGGCCGGAATCTTCGATGGCTTCTTTCATGGCGACATAGGCATACGCCGCGCCATCACCCATAAAACGGCGAAGCTTGCGGTCGATCATTTCGCTCATGTCGATTTTAGGCGCACCGTGTAGATGCGAGCGGAAGCCGCGCTCGGCGTACTCCTGGCAATGCACGATACCGGACCGGCCTGCTCGAAGGCTATCCGTTACCTCTGCAACGTTGTTTCCAATTGGGGATACGATACCCAGTCCCGTTACCACGACACGTCTCATAGGAACCTCTTTTCCGCCAGTCGCTTAAATTCACCAGTCGCTTAAATTTAGTCGTCAGCGCTGAACAACGTCACTTTTAAGCCCGACGCTTCGTACGCGACATTACCGTCCACTTTCATCACACCATCTGCGATGCCGAGGACGATTTTTCTATTCATAACACGTTTGATATCGACACGATATTCAACAAGGGATTTGTCCGGTGTGACTTGATCCGTGAATTTTACTTCGTTGACGCCAAGCGCGCGGCCACGTCCCGGCGCACCGGTCCAACCCAAGTAAAACCCAACCATTTGCCAGAGCGCATCAAGGCCTAAACAACCTGGCATCACGGGATCACCCTCGAAATGACACCCAAAGAACCAAAGGTCAGGTTTGACCTCTAGTTGTGCCTCAACAAAACCTTTATCGTACTTGCCGCCTTCGCTACTGATCGCCGAAATACGGTCGAACATCAACATCGGTGGCAGTGGGAGTTGTGCGTTTCCAGGACCAAAAAGTTCGCCCCGGCCGCATTGAAGCAATTCATCGTAGGAATAGCTGGCTTGTTGTGTATGTGAACTCAAAACTTAACCCAATCGATAGCTAGTTATAAGGCAATTAGTGTATCAGAAATCGCGCCAATTATAACGATCAATAAGCGAAAAGTGGACCGTGTGCACGCAAAAATACCCTTAACGATATAAGGGTATGGTAGCAAAAAATCCCGTCAGGCGGGAGCTGATATAACATCAGCATCCCGCTAACTGAGACGTTACGGTTTTAAGGCCGTTTTTTCTTCTCGCCGACTTCTTCGCTAATGTCTTCACCGGTCTCTTGGTTGACGACACGCATCGACAATTTCACTTTGCCACGGTCATCGATACCGATCAGCTTAACCTTCACGATGTCGCCTTCGCTGACGATATCGGTCACTTTCTCGACGCGGCCTTCGGCCATTTCAGAGATATGGACCAGACCGTCACGTGGGCCGAGGAAGTTAACAAAAGCACCAAAATCAACGGTTTTAACAACTTTACCGTCGTAAACCACGCCAACTTCTGGCTCGGCAACGATGTCGCGGACCCAAGCTGCAGCTTTATCAGCGGCTTCTTGGTCGACAGCTGCGATACGTACACCGCCGTCATCATCAACATCGATTTTAACGCCTGTGGTTTCGCAGATTTCGCGAATAACTTTACCACCTGGGCCAATGATATCGCGGATTTTTTCCGGATTGATCTTCATCTGCGTGATGCGTGGAGCGTTACTTTTCACATCATTGCGGGATGTATCGATGACTTTGGCCATCTCATCCAGAATGTGCATCCGACCTTCTTTGGCCTGACCCAAGGCGATCTGCATGATTTCCTCGGTTATAGAGGTAATCTTGATGTCCATCTGAAGCGACGTAATACCGTTTTCGGTACCTGCCACTTTGAAGTCCATGTCGCCAAGGTGATCTTCATCACCCAAGATGTCAGACAGAACCGCATAACGGTCACCGTCTTTGATCAAACCCATGGCGATACCCGCAACGGGTTTCGGCAATGGTACACCAGCATCCATTAACGCAAGCGATGTGCCACAAACCGTCGCCATCGAAGACGAGCCGTTAGATTCGGTGACTTCAGAAACAATACGGATCGTGTAAGGGAATTCATCCTTTGGCGGCATCACTGGATGAATAGCGCGCCATGCCAATTTACCGTGACCAACTTCACGACGGCTGGTGAACCCAAAGCGGCCTGCTTCGCCAACCGAGAACGGAGGGAAGTTATAATGCAGCATAAAGTGTTGGCGGTAATTATCGGCCAAGCCATCGATGATCTGCTCGTCCTGACCGGTGCCCAACGTGGCCGTAACCATCGCCTGGGTTTCACCGCGGGTGAACAGAGCAGAACCGTGTGAACGTGGCAAGATGCCGACTTCGGTGGCAATCGCACGCACCGTTTTGGTGTCGCGACCGTCGATCCGGTTGCCCGTGTCCAAGATGTCGTTACGCACGATATCTTTTTCGAGCGACTTCAGCGCATCGCCCATGATGTCGCTAGTTACGTTTTCGCTTAGCGCCTCATCAGCGGTCACCATGTCCGTGATCTCTGTTTTGACAACTGCGATTCTCGCCTGGCGTTCAGATTTCTCCTGAATTTGATACGCACTGCGCATCAGATCGCCGCCGACTTCTTTTACTTTGGCATAGATTTCATCTTTACCGGGAGGTGGTTCTGGCAGATCAATCGGCTCTTTAGCGCATGCTTCGGCCAATTCGATGATCGCGTCGATCACTGGCTGGAAACCTTTGTGACCAAACATCACTGCTTCGAGCATTTGTTCCTCGGTCAATTCCGATGCTTCGGATTCAACCATAAGGACGCCTTCTTGGGTGCCCGCAACGATAAGATCGAGATCGCTTTCAGCGATTTGATCACACGTTGGGTTCAGCACCAGGTTGCCGTCGATGCGGCCAACGCGTGTGCCACCAATTGGGCCCATGAACGGCAGACCAGAAATCGTCAGCGCAGCGGATGTGCCAATCAATGCCAAGATATCGGTTTCGTTTTCCAAATCGTGGGACACGACCGTGCAAATCACTTGGGTTTCGTTTTTAAAGCCGTCAACGAACAACGGACGGATCGGACGATCAATCAGACGCGACGTCAACGTTTCACGTTCGCTCGGACGCGCTTCACGTTTGAAAAAGCCACCTGGAATTTTACCGGCAGCATAGGTTTTCTCGACGTAGTGAACGGACAGCGGGAAAAAGTCGATCCCAGGTCTGGCGCTTTTTGCGCCTACAACAGTGCAGAGCACTTTACTATCACCCAGGGTCGCCATCACGGCACCGTCAGCTTGGCGAGCGATTTTACCGGTTTCTAAAACCAGCTTCTGCCCGGCCCATTCAATTTCTTTTCTAAACTCTTTAAACATTCTCTTCTTTCCTCATCAAACATACATCCCCTATGCCATCATGGCACAGGCGGATTGCTCGGTCCTCATGACCGAGACAAAGGCATTACGCCATCCACTTCATCAATTTAGTTCCATAGGTGAAAGACGGCATAAGCCGACACGTCGCAAGGTCTTCAAACCCTGCGACGCAACGCCGCATTAGCGACGCAGACCCAAACTTTTAATCAGGTCCTGATACCGTTTCTGGTTTTTGTTTTTCAAATAATCCAGAAGGCGGCGACGCTGACCCACCATCATCAGAAGACCACGACGGGAATGGAAATCCTTAGCGTGTGTTTTCAAATGATCGGTCAGGTTATTGATGCGTTCGCTTAGAACCGCAACCTGCACTTCTGGGGAACCTGTATCGCCCTCTTTGACGGCGTATTCTTTGATCAATTCTTGCTTACGTTCTGCAGTAATCGACATCGTGTTCTCCTATATTAAAAGTTCATGACACGAACGGGGCGTATTTCCCCACCCGTAATGCGCGCCAACGCGACCAACGAACCGTTCGCCGTGACTTGCACGACGTCCCCTTGAGAAATTCGACCATCTCTTAGGGAAGATCTTTGGGCAACGGGAAGAACAGGAATGCCCTGACCGTGCCTTAGTTTTTGCGCTTCCTGATCCGTCAAAGCCAGTGCCGGGATGTCGTCCAGCACGGTTTCGACCGATAACAGATATTGCGTCAGAAGCGACGCCGCGTCTTCGCCTTCATTGTCTTCGAAAGCTGCCAACGTTACGGCCTTTTCAATGTGAAAAGGGCCGACGGCGGTGCGTCTGAGGCGGCTTATATGCCCTTCACACCCCAAGTGCAAGGCCAGATCACGCGCCAAGGAGCGCACATAAGTCCCCTTGCCGCAGTCGACTTCGAAGCTCACCGTATTTAGATCGATCACCTTCACCAACCGGAAATCATGAATGGTGACGGGGCGTGGTTTGATTTCGACCTCTTCACCCTTTCGGGCCAGCTCGTAGGCACGTTTCCCATCAATCTTTATCGCCGAGAATTTAGGAGGAATTTGGTCGATCTCTCCGATGAATGTCGGTAGTGCGGCCTTAATTTGATCTTCGTCAGGTCGCGCATCACTCGCGGCAATGACATCACCCTCGGCGTCACACGTTGCCGTCGATGTTCCCCACGTCACATCAAATTCGTATGTTTTTGAACCGTCCATGGCATAAGACGAGGTTTTGGTCGCTTCACCGAATGCGATCGGCAAAACGCCGCTGGCCAACGGGTCCAGTGTACCGCCATGGCCGACCTTTTGCGCCCCAGTCAACCATTTGAGCTTACCAACGCATCCGCTTGAGGACGGACCGAGAGGCTTATCCAAGATCAGCCAGCCGTGAATGGGGGTGCCTTTGCGACGACGCGCCATTTAAGTCTCGGCGTCGTCTTCGGCATTCGCAGACTCAATATCGCGGCGAACACGTGGGTCATTCAACACACCGCCAATTTTGGCCGCTTCATCGAATGTTAGATCGACGATAAAGTTAATTCTGGGAACATGACGTAATCGAACATTTCTCGCGACCCAAGTCCGCAGAAATCCCGATGCCTTGTTTAAGGCCGCCGCAATGTCCGTTGCGCCATCGCCACCCAGCGGAATGACGAACGCCGTCGCATTCTTTAAATCAGGACTGACGCGGACCTCGGTCACCGTAATCACTTGCCCAGCCAGCGCCGGGTCATGAATTTCACCGCGCTCAATCGCCATTGCCAAGGCGTGACGGACTTCTTCGCCGACGCGAAGCTGGCGCTGAGTTGGTTCTTTGGTGGGTTGGCGAACCATCTTATGTTCCGAGGATCACAGCGAACTTATGAAAGTTCGCGTATGGTCTCCTTAACTTCAAAGCACTCGATCTTGTCGCCAATTTGAATGTCATTGTAGTTGGCGAATGCCATACCACATTCGTAACCTTCTTTGACTTCTTTGACGTCATCTTTGAAGCGTTTCAGCTGGCTGAGTTCACCTTCGTGGATCACCACGTCATCACGCAACAAGCGGACTCTGGCGCCGCGTTTGACTTGGCCTTCGATGATCATACAACCCGCGATCTTGCCGACCTTGGTGACATTGAAGACTTCGCGAACTTCTGCATTGCCCAAGAACTCTTCGGAGACATCCGGTGCCAGCATTGCCGACAGCATCGTCTTCACTTCATCAATGAGGTCATAGATGATTGAATAATAACGGATATCAACGCTGTCGCGTTTTGCCGCTGCGCGGGCTTGTGGATTGGCGCGGACGTTAAAGCCGACAACAAATGCATTGGATGCACGCGCGAGGGTCACGTCAGATTCGTTGATCCCGCCAACACCCGAATGCAAGACCTGCACTTGGACTTCGTCTGTACTCATATTGGCCATCGCACCAACAATCGCTTCGAGTGATCCATGCACGTCGGCTTTGATGACGATTGGCAGCATTTCTGCCTCGCCTTCTTTGATCTTCTCGAACATCTGTTCAAGCGTGCCGCGGGCAGATGCCGACGCCCGTGTGTCACGGTCACGACGCTGACGGAACTCGGTCACCTCGCGGGCTTTGTTCTCTGAATCGACAACGACAACCTCGTCGCCAGCCATTGGCGTGCCATTCAGGCCCAAAACTTCGATCGGGAAAGAGGGCCCCGCCGAATTATGTGATTTGCCTGCTGCATCGTTCATCGCCCGGACACGGCCCCACTCGGCACCAGCAACAAAGATATCGCCGACGTTTAATGTACCATGTTGAACCAGAACGGTTGCGACCGAACCACGGCCCTGTTCCATCTTGGCTTCGACGACCACACCCGCTGCGGGGCGATCGGCATTGGCTTTAAGTTCGAGCAATTCAGCTTGCAGGTTGATCGCTTCTAATAGTTTATCGAGGCCGGTTTTTTTCAAGGCTGAAACCGGGATCGCCAACACATCGCCACCCATGTCTTCGACTTGGATATCGTGGCTGAGTAGATCTGTTGAAATCCGGTTGGCGTCTGCGCCTGCTTTATCCATTTTGTTAATGGCAACAATCATCGGAACACCCGCCGCTTTGGCGTGGTGAATGGCTTCGATGGTTTGCGGCATAATGCCGTCATCAGCGGCAACACACAGCACCACGATGTCCGTCACCTTGGCTCCACGGGCGCGCATTTCGGTAAATGCAGCGTGACCAGGCGTGTCGATAAAGGTGACCACGTTGCCATCAGATGTCCGCACTTGATACGCACCGATATGCTGGGTAATGCCACCCGCTTCGTGATTAGCGACATCGGATTCACGCAATGCATCCAACAGTGATGTCTTACCGTGATCGACGTGACCCATAATGGTAACGACCGGCGCACGTGTTGTGAGTGCAGCAGCGTCGTCTTTTATACCCAGGTTCAGATTTTCTTCGACGTCAGCGTCGCTGACCCGTTTGAGGCGGTGACCAAATTCCTGCACAACCAATTCGGCAGTATCAGCATCAATCGATTGTGTGATCGTCGCCATGACACCCATTTCCATGAGTTTCTTGACCACTGCACCACCACGTTCTGCCATCCGGTTGGCAAGTTCTTGAACGGTAATCGTTTCCGGAATCACAACATCACGAATAACGCGGCCTCCTTCTGAGCGCAATTCACGCAATTTTTCTTTATCGCGTTCACGCTGGCGTTTCACCGACGCCAACGAACGGCGATGCTCTTCCATCTCTTCGAAGGACTCCGCTTCGGCGATGGTCAGCTTACCTTTGCGACGACGCTCTTCACGAACTTTGCCAGTCGATGGTTTCTTAGGCTCGACTTTGTTGACCGGCTTCGGTGCCTTCTTGGTCGCACGTTCTTCTTCGGCGGCCTGGGCATCAGCAATGTCTGCCGCTGTCGGCTCTTTGACCTCAGGTTTGGTACGCGAAGGACGCTCGGCTTCTGTGCGTTTGGTTTTTGCTTCTTGCGCAGGGCTATCAGCGGCCGCTTCTTCGGGTTCTTGTACTTCTGGTTCCGGCTCAACCGGGACGGCAAA
>DGNZ01000336.1 GCA_002389175.1 Rhodospirillaceae bacterium UBA4479
GGAGGATGCAACCTCAACCGCGCCTGCTTTTTCAGCCGAGAATCCAACTTTTTTCATCAGTGGGATCGTGAATGTTCCGGTGGTCACAACGTTCGCAATCGCTGAACCCGAAACCAAGCCCGTCAGACCGGATGACACAACAGCAGCCTTTGCAGGACCACCACGCATATGCCCCATCAGCGCAAACGCAACACGGATGAAGTAGTTACCAGCACCTGCTTTTTCCAATAAGGAACCGAAAAGGACAAACAAGAAAACAAGCGACGTCGACACACCAAGTGCCACACCGAATATACCTTCAGTCGTCAGATAGAAATGCGACATAGCTTTGCCGAGGGACGCGCCCTTCCAAGCAATCATATCTGGCGCCAAATGGCCAAAGAATGTGTAACCCATGAAGACCAACGCCACGATCATCAGTGGTGGGCCCAAAGCACGGCGCGTTGCTTCAAGGATGAGAACCAACCCTAAGCATGACACGATGATATCCATGTCGGTAGGCAGTCCAGGACGCTCTGCTAATTCAGCATAAAATAGGAATAGATAACCAGCACAGAAAGCACCGACCAGAGCGACTACCCAGTCTTGGATCGGAATGAAATCACGTGGCGACGTTTTAAAGGTCGGGAAAGCTGTGAATGCGAGGAAAACCGCGAACGCCAAATGAATGGACCGCGCCTCGGTTGAATTAAACAATCCGATATTGAAAATGTACGGCAGCGGTGATGCATACCATACTTGGAACAATGCCCAACTGAGCGGAACAAACCAAAGAACCTGTTTAGAAATCCCAGTAGGATTCCGTCCACCGGTATCCGAATCTGCGATCATTGCGTCCAAGGCTTTTTGATCAGCCGTGGACCCTTCCGCTTTTGATTCTTCGCTCATCATCGTCTCCCCATTTTATCGTCTTGATTTTTGTCCTTACGGACTGAATTTAATCTGCCGGTAAATACCGACATCCCCACCGCTGAAAATTCACTAACAAATATTCTTAATTTTTAATTTTGGATACCTAAAAGAAATTGGGAGGCCCAAAATAGGACCTCCCAATATTCAGAGTTACTTAATCAACCCTGCTTCTTTGTAGTACTTAACAGCACCATCATGCAGCGGTGCGGAAAGAGCGTCTTTGACCATCTCTTCCTTTTTCAGAACACCGAATGCTGGGTGAAGTTTCTTAAACTGATCGAAGTTTTCGAAAACAGCTTTTACCACTTGATACATTGTATCAGTTGGAACTTTCGAAGACGAAACGAACGTTGCACCAACACCAAATGTTGTGACGTCAGCATCGTTACCACGATACATGCCACCAGGAATGGTTGCGAAACGATAGAATGGGTTATCAGCAACCAGCTTAGCGATCGCGTCGTTTTTAACGCTTGCAACGACAACATCACAGGTTGTTGCAGCTTCTTTGTTCAAGGCCGATGGGTTACCGACAAGCCAAAAGAAAGCATCGATTTTGTTATCGCAAAGAGCAGATGGTGTTTCAGAAGACTTCATCTGAGCCGCAATTTTCAGATCGTCGTTGGTTTTGCCCATGGCGCCCCACATGACGTTCCAAGTCGCTTCTGTACCAGAACCAGGGTTACCAATGTTGACGCGCTTTCCAACAAGATCATCGACGGATTTGATGCCGCTATCTTTACGAGCCATCAATGAAACAGGCTCTGGGTGCACTGAGAAAACAGCACGGAGTTCTTTGAACGGACCAGCTTCAATAAATGAGTCTTTACCCGAGCCGTTATAGGCGTGGTACTGCCAATCGGACTGAGCAACACCCATATCCAATTCGCCAGCGCGGATCGTGTTGATGTTGTAAACCGAACCACCCGTTGATTCAGCTGAGCAACGAATACCATGAGATTTACGCGTTTTGTTGACCATCCGACAGATCGACTGACCTGTTGGGTAGTAAACGCCTGTAACGCCACCAGTACCGATGGTGACAAACTTTTGAGCTGCTTCTGCGCCACCAACGGCGAGTGAAGCACCTAGAATGGCAGCAGCTGCTACCAGTGATTTCTTAATGTACATTTATGACTCCTCCTTGAGAGTTCGTTTTGGGTTCAAGGTTCCCAAATCTATACGCACCAATGACAACACAGCCGAACAAATGTTCTGCATATCGTCAAAGGGCACTATTGATGACGCGGACAATCGCCGCCTCAAAACCGAGCTATTAGCTCGATATTCCACCGCATAACACATGACAACAGGCCACGTACCCGCGGATAAAATTTGAATGAATTTGGATTGATCGTAGCGCGCATCACATCAAGCGAGGCGCTTGCCACACAATATCTATCCCCTATTTTTCGTCTCCCTGTTGCGGTAATTTTTTATCCCGCACTCAATCTTGCCAAAAGTCTAACACAGCGAAGCTATCACGCAACCCACCTGTTAAGGAATTGATATTAAATAACTTTGTGCTGCTTCAACTTTAAATAACTCTGTCTCGTTTTATGTAATTTCACCCAATGAGAGATCTATGGCATGCGCCAGCTTATCAACGAGCTCATCCAATTGCGCATCATTGATGATAAATGGAGGGGCCAGAAGCACATGATCGCCTCGAACGCCATCAGCCGTTGCGCCACCCGGATAGCAAATTAATCCCGCCTCGAATGCATGTTTCTTGATACGTGCATGAAGTTTATGAGCGGGATCGAAAGGCTCTTTGGTCAAGCGATCCGAAACAAATTCAATTCCCTGAAATAGGCCTCTGCCACGTATATCGCCGACATAGGGATTATTGCCAAATCTTGCTTGAAGCTTATCCATCAATGCTTTGCCTTGTGAGCGAACGCTCGATAGCAGATCCAGCCTTTCGATCTTTTGATGAACGGCTAATGCCGCAGCACATGCAACTGGATGGCCCATATATGTGTGACCGTGTTGGAAAGCCCCAGACCCATTTACAAAAGCGTTGTATATCTTGTCCGTGACCATTGTCGCACCGATGGGTTGGTACCCCGCGCCCAACCCTTTTGCGATACAAACAATATCAGGCGCAATTCCGTCCTGTTCACACGCAAACAATGTCCCTGTCCTGCCCATACCGGACATGACCTCATCTAGGATGAGAATGACACCATGCGCATCACATATTTCGCGGATACGTTTGAAGTAACCTTTGACCGGGGGCAAAACACCGGCCGTAGCACCGCCAACGGTTTCAGCGATGAACGCCGCAACGTTGCCTGGACCCAATCGCAAAATTTCAGTCTCTAGTTCATTGGCAATGCGAAGACCGTAATCTTCTTCGCTCTCTCCGTCCTTCATCTCACGATAGGGATAGCACGGTGCAATCAGTGATACTTCAGTCAGCAATGGCG
>DGNZ01000436.1 GCA_002389175.1 Rhodospirillaceae bacterium UBA4479
CGGCGAGGCTACGAAACCGCCCTGCACGGCTCAAGTTGGTTTTGTCTGACAGTACCAATGAAAGGGCTATCGGTCTCCAAGAGCGCGCGTCCTCGGGGAATATCGAGGATATCGTGTGAGGAATCTTGTCGACGCCAACTGGGCGAATACGGTTCATAGCGCAGCGGCGCGGCCTCAGTTGTGCGGCTTGGTGTGCAGCAAGGCTTCATGGCTTGAACAGGCTTCAGATCCGTTCTCATTTTAGACCAATAAACCTCGCAAACCAGCGCTGCACCAGCCTATTTTTTCGTCTGTCTTGGATACTGTGGTTTCGTAACAGGTACGTATGGGAAGCGTCCTCTCTGTTTTGTGGCAGTGGTGCTGGGGTCAGTGCCACCGCGTACATAGACTTTGGCGGGATCGTAGTGCGGCGCGAAATCCCAAGATGGGAACCGACCGTGCTTCATGGCGTCTTGCACAAAGATCCGCTTGCGTTGCGAGGCTCTGATCCGTTGATCCAGATCGTCTTCGTCCCAACGGTTTTGCATTTCTGCAAACATAGCATTCAGGACATCTTGATAGGCCAGATCATCGGCCAGATTGGTCAATTCAAGCGGGTCATTTGCGAGGTCAAACAGCATCTTGGGGTCTGTTCGGCTATGAACCAGCTTCATGTTGCCTTTGATCATGATCATTGCAGGCGCATACAGACCCTCGCCGTTGAATTCGATGAACACTTTATCGCCATCACTCCCGCGTTCAGGCAGAGCGAGCAAACTGCGCCCATCATAGGGCGTTGCGTAACCGTCGAACTGGCCATCGCTGGCAATGTCTGTGAAAGTAGGCATTAGATCCACGAGCGAGGCCAACGCCTCTTCGCGATGTCCTACTTTCAGTTTCGGGCCTTGTGCTATCAAGGGTACGCGGACAGAGGCTTCAAACGGGTTGAACTTGAACCACATGCCGCGTTCGCCCAGCATTTCTCCGTGATCGGAGGTGATGAAGATGTAGGTGTTTTCCAACTCCCCAATGCTCTCCAGCGTTTCAATCAGCCCGCCGATCATTTCATCAAAATGCGTGCACATCGCAAAGTATCCACGCCGCGCATTATAAAGCTGCTCTGGTGTGATATCGAATTCGTCTTGCCGGATTGTCAGGTAATATCGTTGCGCCCAAGCATCCCGTTCCTCGTAAGGAATGTGCGCGACCTCTGGTTCGGAGATATCAACGCCCTCATACATGTCCCAATATTTCTTTCCCGCGACAAACGGGTTGTGGGGTTGGGTGAACGACACATGCAGCATGAAGGGGCGATCGTCCGTTGATCGCGCATGGTTGTACATCTCCTGCTTGGCCGCGGCGAAGACTTCCTCGTCGTAGTCAATCTGGAGATTACGTTCGCAATACCCCGCTTCGACGACACTCAGCAGGCTCATAACCGAAGGGGCAAAAGGCTCGTCGGTTTTATCCCAATCTGCGGTCCATGCAAAATCGGACGGATAAATATCCGTTGTCAGCCGTTCTTCAAACCCATGCAATTGGTCCGGTCCGACAAAGTGCATCTTGCCTGATAGCGTCGTTTTATAGCCAAGTGTGCGAAGGTAGTGAGCAAAAGTTGGTTCAGAAGCTAAAAACTCAGCCCCGTTATCAAACACTCCAATATCCGAAGGTAAACGCCCTGTCATCATAGAGGCGCGCGACGGCCCGCATACTGGATTGTTGCAATAGCTGTTGGTGAAGGTTGTGCCGTTCTGCGCAATCTTGTCAATATTCGGCGTGATCGCATATGGCTTGCCATAGGCGGACAAACAAAGGGATGTCAGCTGATCAGCTTGTATTACAAGAATATTAGGGCGAGACATGGCAAAATCCTATGTTTGCTGAAAGATGGTTTGACTGAGGTTGCGCAGTCAAAAAGGCAAGACGACCGCGCATGACCACGCAACCTTCGTGTATAATGTCCGTGACTTGCCAAAATAACCTAAAGTGGGTTCTGCCAGTCGAACCCGCTGTCGAGCGGATAGACAGGGCGCGGCAGGTTCTCGAATGGCATGCGCTTGAGCATCGGTGACGTACGTCCGGGTGTGTCCACAAAATGAATATTCTCCGCCGCGATGAATTCGTCAAAACCCACTGGGAACGAGCTGCGGACCTTGACTACGATGCTGCGGATCTCTGAAAAATCAATGCCTAGCACCTCGCCGTAAATGGGATCATTTCCAACCACACGACGGCTGACCACCACAACCTGCACTCCGCCTAGATCCAGCAGCGCCATAGGACCAGGATAGATAGTCTTGCCCTTCACGATGCCATGGCGACCAATTACGGTGTCATCATAAAGCCCCAGCACCTTTGCCTCAGCGACGTGGTCTTTTTGGCCACCCTCGCCCCAATCATCACCGTTGAATGTGGCGGTGAACGTAGCGTCTACCCCCAATGCATGCGCCTCAGCAGCCAGAACCGGATCGCAGAAATTGTAGATCAAAGCACCTTTGGCCCCAGCGTTGTGTACGGCTTCAAGCATCCACGTGGTGCAGGAGGGGCCGCCCGCACCACAGTTGTCACCCAGATCGGAATAAATTGATGGGAGCAGAGACGGGTCTTTCCCGGTGCCCACAATCCGCGCCACGGCGTCCTCCATTGGTTCGGCTTCACAGATGAAACGCGCGCGGTTGGCCCAGCCATAATCGGCCAAGTCCTTGGCAAGCGCCCGCGCATGCGTGCCGTCATCACGACCCGTGACGATGATCGTCAGACCGTTCTTCCAAGTGTCGGAAAAGGCAAAGCCACCCAGTATCGAGACATTGCAAATCTCGGGCCGCAACCGCGATTGGCCCATATCGACCATCTCGCC
>DGNZ01000013.1 GCA_002389175.1 Rhodospirillaceae bacterium UBA4479
ACCGGGGCCATCGTTGGCCTGCGCCGTGATCGTTAAGCGTGTTGATGAGCAAACCCGTTCCAAGACGTCGATCAATGACCTCCTCCGGACATAATCCGCTCAACCTATCCGAAGAACTGATCCGCCACGCCAGTGTGACGCCCGAAGACGGCGGCGCGCTGGATGTGCTGATCGATTTCTTAACGCCGCTGGGATTTGAATGTCACGACCTGACATTCGATGATCCTGCGGGCGAGCCGACACGGAATGTCTATGCCCGTCTGGGCACAGAGGGGCCGAATTTCTGCTGGGCAGGCCACACCGATGTGGTGCCGCCGGGCGATCTGGATGATTGGACGTCTGATCCATTTGCACCAGAAATTCGCGACGGCAAGCTGTATGGCCGCGGTGCCTGCGATATGAAATGCGCGGTTGCCTGCATGATGGCGGCAACGGCACGGTTTGTTGAAAAACACGGCACCGATTTCGGCGGGTCGATCAGTTTTCTGATCACCGGCGACGAAGAGGGCGATGCCACCAACGGCACCAAAAAGGTCTTAGACTGGCTGGCGGAACGTGGCGAGACCATTGATGCCTGCGTGGTCGGTGAGCCGACCAACCCTGCCAACCTGACCGACATGATCAAGATCGGTCGGCGTGGATCGATGAACGTCTGGCTGACGGTCGACGGCATTCAAGGGCATTCGGCCTATCCGCACTTGGCCGATAACCCGATCCACAAGATGCTGAATTTGCTGACGTCGCTGACCAACGTACCGCTCGATGAAGGGTCCGAACATTTTCCGGCGACCACGTTACAGGTGACCACGGTCGATGTCGCCAACGCTGCGACCAACGTGATCCCGGCCAAGGCCGAGGCGCGGGTCAATATTCGCTTTAACGATCTGCATACATCGGCGGGTGTTGAAAAGATTTTACGCGACCGCCTGGATCAAGCCGGCGGCGGGTATGACATGCGCGTTCGGGTGTCGGGCGAAAGTTTCCTGACACCCCCAGGCCCCCTCAGCGAAGTTTTAAGCGGCGCTGTCACCGACGTAACAGGGTCCGTGCCGGAACTTAGCACAACGGGCGGCACGTCCGATGCGCGCTTTATCAAGGATCATTGCCCGGTCGTCGAATATGGCCTGATCAATCAGACCGCTCACAAAGTCGATGAATTTAGCGTCGTCGATGATATTCATCAGTTGGCCGAAATATACGAAGTCGCCCTCGCGCGCTTTTTCGAAAGACCTACCTAATGCCGCCGGGGCTCGTCATACGGGCCCACCTAGAGGGTGCATTTAAGCTTGCCCGGTTTGATGCATCGGGGGCCGAAGTTTTTGGCAACTCTGCGGCAGAAGCCTGGTTTTCTTTTTTAGCGGCCTTCCTGGTCGCCCCCATGATCGTGATGTGGATCGTCCTCGACGGGTTCTCTGCACCTGAGGACACACCTCTCCTCACTGCCGCCGTCTTCGAATTTATGTCCTATGTGATCGGGTGGCTGCTGTTCCCCGTCATCGCCTTTCACCTGTTGGTGTTTATGGACAAAGATGACCGTTACCCGGGCTTCATCAATGCCTATAACTGGACCGCCGTGATACAGAACGGCCTGTTTTTAGGGATGCATCTTGCCCTGGGTGCCATGGGTGCGCCCGACGAAGCACGCGCCTTAATGGGCGTGATGATGCTGTCTTATGTGCTGATGTATGGGTGGTTTGTCGCCCGCACTATCTTGGAAGTTAACACGGGCCCGGCGGTCATGGTTGTCGCTCTCGACCTTGTCGTGGCGCTGGTGTGGGAAGCATTTTCGAACAACTTATTTTTTGGATAAATTAAATATCGAGCCCGCCGCCCATCATGTCGTAAAGGGGCTTTAAGATACTATCCCAATCAAAGAACGCATAAGCCGCCCCAAAACCGATCAAGCCCATGATCAGCGGCGACGTAAATATCCCACCCACGCCAATCATCAATCCAACAAAGCCCCACGTCCCCTGCCCACGCAACAGGGCGATGATCGAAAAAATCAGGCCAAGGGGCGTGAATATGATGCCGGGGCCGAATATGCCGACCAACCCAAAACCGACGGCACAATACCCGGCGACAGGCGTGTTTTCGCGCGCAAGTTCACGTTCCCTCTGCAATTTGGGACGGTCATCTTGATCTCTTTCGCTCAAACTCAGGGGGATTTTGCTCATCAGTCCTACACTTTTTAAATCAAGGAAGTAGTTCAATCTGTGGGCTGGTTATAGTCAACCCGCGTTAAATATAACCCATCCGGAGGCGCTGTCGGGCCGCCCGCCGCACGGTCTTTTGCCGCCAAGGCCCGTTCCAGATCACGGCGTCGCCATTTCCCCTCACCAACCAGTTTTAAGGAGCCCGCAAAATTCCGCACTTGATGATGCAAGAATGATCGTGCCTCGACCACCAAATGGATTTCATCGCCGTACCTAGATACATCCAAACGGTCCAGCGTCTTTACCGGGCTGTCCGATTGACAGTCTGTCGCCCTAAATGTGGTAAAATCATGGTGACCGATCAGCGCCTGGGCTGCGTCGTGCATGGCACCCGCATCCAGCGGCACCGCGACCCACCAGACATGACCATCATCCAGCACCGGCTGCGGACGACGGTTGAGGATGCGGTATAAATATGCCCGCTTGGTTGCGGAAAACCGGGCATGAAAGTCTTCGTCGACAACCTGAGCCGCAACCACCGCAACGGGATGGGGGCGGACGTGATAATTCAGCGCGTCGCGAATTTTGTCGCCTGTGAATTCCTTGGTGATATCCACGTGGGCAACCTGCCCCGTCGCATGCACACCGGAGTCCGTACGCCCTGCACCGTAGACCAATGCATCTTCGCCCGAGAGATTCTTTACCGCCGTTTCCAAAACGGCCTGCACCCCAAGACCACTGTCTTGTCGTTGCCAGCCGACGAAAGGCGCGCCATCATATTCAAGGGTTAAACGATATCGAGGCATAGAGGCCCATCCTGCAAACGCCATCCGAAATTTTTGGCACCGGATGTATGGAATTTATGTGTCTTATCTGATAAGTCACCCGATACGCAAACAGGTATAGTCGCGGATGTCCGAAGAAGAAAACACGTCGATCCTGATCGAAAACGAACGCGATGCCCTGCACATCTTGCCCTTAAAGATTCTGCCGCTGGCGTCGCCTGGCCTTGCCAACGCCCGTATGATCAAAAATTCGCATCTGAATAGTGTGATCGAATTGTTTCGCGATGATCATTCTGGCAGCGGCCAACTACAGATCCCCGATCTTCCAAACGAGTTCGGATGGGAAAACCCCGGCACCCATCCAGACATGATCATGTTGCGAAAAATTGGCCAAATGCCGAGCTACGATGTGTTCTCACTTCGCGTCACACTTCGGAACCTGAATATTAAGGTCAACGATTACGATGACCTGAAGCTTTCAGAAGAAATGAACAAAGAACTCGCGACCTATATGACCGGGTTCACGCGTCCGCTGGTCAAACAGATTTACGGCAAAGACGACGTTGAAATCAACACGTTCGAAGATGTCGTCAAACTGTTCCGCGACCCCGACGTCAAGAAGGCCCTAGAGCAATTGAATATGATGGCCGACAAGCTGGGTATCAAAGTCGAGGAACTGCCCCGGTTCCTTGAAGATTACGGCGATATTTTTATGTCGCTGTCATACTATCGGCGCTGTATGGATTCCGTCTCGCCCATCGTCGGTGAATTTCTGCATGCGCTCCCGGATCTTCGAAAAAACTACACCCTCAAGAACGATGTATCCCTTCAGAAGACCATCGATATGCTTGAAAACAAAGTCTTCGTGCTGGATCAGCAAATTCGTGCCCGCTTCGAAAGCTTTGATCGCGAGACCCAGGATATGTGGGACGATTTGTCCGTAGAAAAATTTCGCTCGCTGCAAAAGGTCATCAAAAGCTACCACACCATCTTGGGCGGGGTTCTATGTGCGCTGAGTGTGAAATTGGACGCATGGCATTATTTGTTCCCGCACAAGTCTGCAGGCGGACCGCAGCGACGGTCTGAATTCATCATGACGGAAATGCGCCAGGGCATGGACAAGATCAAACAGCTCGATACCAAAGCGCCTAATAAATAGCTCGCAGCGACATGGCTTAATTTGCGGGCTTAATCTGCGGGCCTAAGCCGCGCTATCCAATACCGTCCCCGGATCAATTGGAAATCCCCGAAGACATGAATCCGTTTCCATCGCACCCTTGCCGGGACGCTGAATACGGGTCGGTCGGAACGTGCCGTTGGCGCACGCGATGGTCAGGCAATCATCCAACACGGTGCCAGGCACGGCATCGGATGGTGTGTCGGAAATCTCGGCAGACATGACTTTGACCCGCTGACCGTCGACTTCGAAATATGTCCCCGGCCAGGGGCTGAACGCGCGCACCCGGCGATCCAATGCCTGTGCGGTGTCGCTGAAGTTCAGACGGCCTTCGTTCTTTTCCAACTTGGCCGCATAGCTCGTACCCGCATCCAGTTGGGGAACCGCTGAAATGACGCCATCGGCATACTGTGGCAGCGTTT
>DGNZ01000142.1 GCA_002389175.1 Rhodospirillaceae bacterium UBA4479
AGGCGATCACAAATTCCAAACTGTTTTCAGGTGCACCAACGACGTTTGGTGCTGAACCTAACCAAAATGTAGCCCTCGTGGATGCGGCGATGCCTGGTATGTTGCCTGTCATCAACGAAATGGCGATTGAGCAAGCTGTGCGAACAGGCCTAGGCCTTCGTGCTGTGATCAACCGGACATCGGTCTTTGAGCGCAAAAACTATTTCTATGCCGATCTGCCACAGGGTTATCAGATCAGCCAGTTCCTGCATCCGATTGTCGGCGAAGGTACCGTTACGATTGATCTAGAAGACGGCACATCCCGCGATATCGGGGTGGAGCGCCTGCATCTGGAACAAGACGCGGGTAAATCCATTCACGATCAGGACCCCAACCGGTCCATGATCGATCTGAACCGCTCCGGTGTTGTGTTGATGGAAATCGTCTCCCATCCCGACATGCACACACCCGAAGAAGCGGGCGCGTATGTTCGTAAAGTCCGCGCCATTGTGCGGTACCTGGGCACATGCGACGGCAACATGGAAGAAGGCTCCATGCGGGCCGATGTGAACGTATCTGTCCGCAAAGTGGGCGAAACCGATTTACGCACCCGGGTTGAAGTGAAGAACGTCAACTCTGTCCGCTTTGTCATGCAAGCGATTGAGATTGAGGCGCAGCGCCAAGTCGAAGTCTGGGAAGACGGCGGCGAAGTGGTGCAGGAAACCCGCCTGTTCGACCCTAACAAGGGTGAGACCCGTGCCATGCGGTCCAAAGAATTCGCGCATGATTACCGCTATTTTCCCGATCCCGATTTGTTGCCAGTGAAGTTGGAAGCGGGCTACGTCGATAAAATAAAAGCAACGCTGCCGGAATTACCGGACCAGAAAAAAGCACGCCTGATCACAGATATGGGTCTTTCTGCCTACGACGCCGGGGTGATTGTCGCGGACCGCGATACGGCCGCCTATTTCGAAGAAGCCGCCGACGGGCATGATGCCAAGACCGTGACCAACTGGCTGACCACAAACCTGTTTGGCGCATTAAATAAGCGCGGGCTCGATATCGGAGATAGCCCGGTTTCGGCCAAGCATTTGGGCGAATTGGTGGGGTTGATCGAAGACGAGACGATCTCAACCAAGATCGCCAAGGATGTGTTCGAAGACATGCTGGAAACGTCAAAATCGCCGGGTGACATTGTCGAAGAAAAAGGCCTGAAGCAGATCACCGATACGGGCGCGATTGAGGCCATTGTCGATCAGGTGATTGCCGATAACCCGGGACAAGCTGACGACGTTCGTGGCGGCAACGACAAGGCCATCGGCTGGTTCGTCGGCCAAGTCATGAAGGCCAGCCAAGGCAAAGCCAACCCGGGGCAAGTTAATCAACTGCTGAAATCTAAACTCATAGATTGATCGAGTATTCCTTCTCCCTTTGGGAGAAGGTTAGGATGAGGGCACCTCACCCGTCGCCTTAAGCACCACTCTCTCCCCATGGGAGAGGAATGTTAATTTGTTTATTATTTCGTCATGCTGAACTTGTTTCAGCATCCATTGTCATCTGGACAAGGTTAGTCGTTTGCTAAATAGGCCCTGAAACAAGTTCAGGGCGACGTGATGTTTTTAGATATTGGCTCGATACCACTCATACGTCTTTGCCAACCCATCCCTTAACGACGTGGGTGGTTCCCACCCCAGCGCGGTCAGTTTACCGCTATCCAGCATGCGCTTGGGCATGCCGTCGGGGCGGTCCGTATCCCAGTCCAATTCGCCGGAATAGCCAACAACATCGGCGATGGTTTCTGCCAGTTCTTTGATGGTTGTGCCAATACCCATGCCGACATTGATCGGTTGCGGGTCGGTATAGTGTCCCAGGATATGCACCAGCGCATCCGCGACATCGTAGATGTACATGAATTCACGGATCGGCGTTCCCGTGCCCCATAGCCCAACACTGGGCGCATCATCAACCTTTGCCTGATGAAACTTGGTCATCATGCCTGCGACAACGTGGCCTTCGTTGGGGTCGAAATTATCGCCGGGGCCATACAGGCTGGACGGTTGGGCCGAGATAAAATTGCAGCCGTGTTCGCGGTTGTACGCTTCGCATAACTTCATGCCGGTGATCTTGGCGATGGCGTACCATTCGTTGGTCGGCTCCAACGCCCCGGTCATCAGGGCATCTTCATGGATTGGCTGTTCCGCCATGCGGGGATAGGTGCAGGCGGCGCTCAGGTACAAGAGTTTTTCGACTTGGGCAGCCCGTGCGGCTTCGATCACGTTCACGGCGATGGATGCGTTGTCGTACAAAAATTTGGCTGGATAGGTTTTATTGGCATCAATTCCGCCGACGTGGGCCGCCGCGACAATCACGGCGTCTGGGCGGTTTTCGGCAAACCAGTTTTCAGTATCCGTTTGACGGCGGAGGTCGAGGTCTGCGTGGGATACCGTAAGTATCTCGCAGGGTAGGGACGCCAATTTCCGGACAATCGCTGATCCCACAAGCCCTGCATGGCCAGCAACTAAGATACGTTTTCCCGTTACGTCAAAATCCACTGAAAGTCCCCTGGTCGTGTCCTTTGGTTGATAGATGAAACGATCATAAGAGGCGATGCAAGTTTTTGCCCGCGCTAAGTCTTGGCGAGCATGAGGCCGGGATATAAGTTGCGAACATGAATGATACGACCAGCCCACATTTGCCGGACCCCGAGGTTTATATCGGTGATGACGGAACGCCCCGGTCACGGGTGTCGGGTGATGTATATTTTTCGACATCTGGCGGCGTTGAGGAAACCAGCCATGTATTTCTGGGTGGCATTGGCGCGCCTGACTTTTTTGAAGATCGTCCGTCCACCCGGATTGCGGAACTGGGATTCGGTACGGGTCTGAACTTTCTTGTGACGTGTAAGGATTGGGCGGCATTGGCACCATCCGGTGCGACGCTTTATTATACGGCGATTGAAGGCTATCCGATGTCGGCCGAGACACTGCGCCAGGCTTTAGGAAATATTCCCGAAATATCATCAGAATTCACTGAACTGATCGCCAAGTGGCCGCCCCTGGTCAAAGGCACTCATCGCCTGATCATGAACCAAGGCCGCGTCCATTTGACGTTGATCTTTGCCGAGGTAAAGGACGCGCTGGCGGGCATGTCAGGTCATTTCGATGCGTGGTATTTGGACGGTTTTTCACCGGCTAAAAACCCCGATATGTGGACAGACGATGTCTTGGGCAGGGTTCGTGCGCTGAGTGCAGCGGATGCGCGTATCGCGACTTTTACCGCTGCGGGCCGGGTCCGACGGTCGCTCACGGCATTGGGCTTTGATGTGCAGAAGCGCCCCGGTTTTGGCCGGAAAAGTGATTGTGTGGCGGCGCGTTTGGCGGGTGAATCTCGTTCTAAAAAAATATCCACCAAACCCAAAGCCATTGCGGTGATTGGTGCCGGGATCGCGGGGGCCACCCTGGCAAATGCGTTACACGTGCGCGGGCACAAACCAACGATTATCGATGCCGCGAATTGTCTGGGCGCTGGGGCATCAGGAAACCCAGTGGCACTTATTGCGCCACGTTTGACCCGTGAACGCGTTCCGATGGGCCGCATAATTGCCAGCGCCTATTTGCATGCCGTGCGGTTCTATGACGCCCTGCAGGACATGGGCGGTGATCCCTGGATCGGTGCA